>NZ_CM136847.1:0-95000 GCF_054445985.1 Streptococcus sp. 517s
ATGGCAGATATCACGATTGACCAACTAGCCACTCTAACTTTTTATCAAATTCCAGAAATCTTTTTCACCCGTATTCAACACAATGAGAACGGCTATGTCAAATTGACTAGTTCTTACACGGGTCTATCATCTGATGCTAAGTTAGCTTATGGCGCTCTTTATAATCGTTGTAAATTAAGTATCAGTTCATTCCAGAAGGGAAATAGAGATTACGTTGATGAAAATGGAGCGGTCTTTCTAATTTTTACAGTTTCTGACCTGATGCTGCTATTGGACAAGGGAAAGATGAAAGTTACTAAGATCAAGAAAGAACTGCAAGAACATGGTCTCTTACGAGAAGTTAGGCAAGGACTCAATAAGCCAAATAGACTTTATCTTCAGCTAGTGGATGCTAATTTAGAAATAGTGGAGCACTATTCATCTGATGGTGAGTTACTGAAGAGGGTTAATGCTTTTGGTAAAGTTCTATATGAAAAAGCACCCCAAAGCATTGGTAATAGCGAAAGTATCAAAAACGGACGTCCGCAAAATGGACTTCAAAACGTCCACGAACCGGACGGAATAAATACAGAGAAGAGTAAGATTGATACTCTTTACGATACTAATCGATACGAGGGCGAGTCATCTTTATCTGATTTATCAATCTCTGAAGCATTTAAAATGGGAAAACATGGTTTTCTTTCTCCTCAACTAGTTCAGAAACTCAGTATGTTTGGAAAAGATGCAAAAATTCTTGAAAATAAAATCTATCAAGCAAAGCGCCAAGTTGAGAAGAATTACAACAACCTCTTAGCTGATCAGGAAATTTATGGAGAGGTTTGGCTGCAAGATCTTGAGCGTGAGCTTGATAAATTGATTTTTAAAATTAAAACCGGAGAGGCTGAAGGAAAACCAATCCAGAATGTCCCAGCCTACTTCTACAAAATGATGATTCGCTTCTGGAAAATGGCTCTACTTATCGAAAAAGAACAGGGCTTTATGGAGGTATCAGGACAAAGTGAGTATGCTAGAAAATTCCCTGATGAGTGTCCAAGTCTGGTTGCACGATATTATCCAGATAAACTATCGGAGACGAAACTCAATAGCTATTTATCAGAATTGTCTAAGAGAGTTGAAACATGTTAAAAGATGAATTTAGACCAATTGATGGTAAAGTGCTAACGATAGGTCGCAGCCAAAAGGAGAAAATCTACACGATTCCCAAAGCTGTTTTTGATTTACCGAAAAAAGAAAGAGCTGAGAAACTTAGCCAAATTTTCTTATCATGGCAACAGAAAGAGGATTGATTTTATGGGATTGTTTAATCATCAAGAGAGAATTAACGGAGTGCAAGCTATGAAAGCTACACCTCCCCAACCAGTTCAAGAGATTGAAATGATTGTAGAGTATTTTGATAAAACGGTAGAAAGCATTTCCATCACTTTCAACTTAGAGGAACTAGAAAAATTGGTATCAAGCTCATTTGGAACAGGAGCGAGCATGAATTTTACATCCGCGACTCCGCCGTTTTCTATCAATCCTCGATGGGTGAAGAAGATAACTTATCGGACAAAATAAGGAACGATATCAGGAGGATAGTAATGTTTAAACTAGTTACAATGGCTTTATTATTGATCTTAGCTTATGGAATAGGGCTTGTCATGCTGGAGCTGAAGAATGCTCCTCTGATGGAGGATGATGAAATATTATCAAGTCCAAATAATGAAGGAGACAAGTAGATGTGAGGAAACAAACACAAAATCGTATCAGAGAATTACGAAAAAAAGCCAGGTTGTCACAACAAGCCTTGGCTGATCAGATAGGGGTGTTTCGCAACACTATCTCGAACTGGGAGACAGGATATAGTCAGATAAGTCTGGAAAATGCCAAAAATGTAGCAGAATATTTCGGGGTAACCATTGACTACCTACTAGGATCAGAATCGGACAAAACTTAGTCCAGTTAGATCTATACTGACCGAGAAGTCACTAAACTATTAGAACATTGAAAACTAAATACAAGGCTTGCCCTGATACAGCGTGGCTATGGATAAAAAAGAAACGGGGGCGAGCAGCAAACTAGAAAATGATATCTAGTCCAGCCACTGAACGAAAAAGCATGACAAAGGTCATAAGCTGAAGGAGTAAGGGTTCCTAGACTATAAACCCAGCGCATGAAATACCGATGTAAAAATACGTTTTTACACAGCACGGCGTTATTCCGCCTTTCAACTTCAAGGAGAAATCTATGATAGATGAAAAAACGGTCCGCTTAAGGGACTTAAAAAACTTAGGAAAACAAGGAGGTGCGACAGCTCGCTTAGAGGACGGAACAGACCTTATCCTGAAGCCAGACTATGCAGTTAAACAGGCTAGAGGATACGTAGATGGTGTTCTAAAGGATGTTGAATTTCATTTGCCTTATAAAAAGGTTTATGATCAAATTCGCACTATCAAAAAAGGAAACCACTTAGTGGCTAGGAAAGTCAGAAGTCCATCGGGAGTGGAACTTCGTTTGACAGGAAAAGGCTACCAGCCTAAGAATACTAAAAATTAGAAAGGGAAACAAAAATGAACAAGAACCAAGTATTAGCTATACTAGTACTTTCAACTCTCGCACTTTCACAAGCTGGCTTTGTATCGGCAGACGAGCATGCCCCGATTGATTCTTCGGCACCAACAACAGAAATCGCTTCTCCAACTAAGCCAACTACAACACAGACTGAATCATCTGTAGATCAAGCGACGGCTCCTTCAGTTACTCCAGTTGATCCAACAGCTCCCTCAGACAAGGATAACGCAGGAAGCCTTGACGGAGTGCCAGCTGATAAACCAGCGCCTTCAGATAAGGCGCAAGACAAGGGTAATGCAGGTAGTCTCGATGGTGTTCCAACACCATCAGATAAACCACAAGACAAAGACAACGCAGGAAGTCTTGACGGAGTGCCAGCTGATAAACCAGCACCTTCAGATAAGGCGCAAGATAAGGATAACGCAGGTAGCCTAGATGGTGTTCCAGATGAACAACCAAAAACTACTGATCAAGCGAACCAGCAAGGGAAGTCACAAATTGGAACCACTTCAAGCTCAACAGGACAAGTCGTTCATGATGTGACAAAAGCACCTGTTCAAACCAGCACAGGTAATTCTATTGTCAGCACTAAAGATGGAAATCTTGTCCTTTCAGATGGCTCTGTAGTTGCTCCTGAAGCACTTGGAGCTGTTACAAATGAAGACAAGACCATCAGTGTTTCAACTGCAGATGGTAAAATGCTGACTTTGCCAAACACAGGAACAAAACAAAGTTTCCTAGCTGCAATTGGTGTCTTATTGCTTACAGGAGTAAGTTATTTCTACAAGAAACAAGTATTTTAATTAGAGGAGAAAAGAAAAAATGTTTAAAACACAAGAAACAAAAGTTCACGGTTCAATCCGTAAGTCAAAATTTGGAGCGTGCGGAGTTATCCTTGCACTTGCTATGTTGGGGATTGTTTTTGGCGGTGGTAATGCATCTGCTGATGAAGTGAAACCATCATCACCTACAACTACACAAGTTGCAAAATCAGCTACTGAAGTTGTAAAACAAGAAACTCAAAAACCAGAAACTAAAGCAGAAGAAACAGTAAAACCTGTTGAATCTCCTGACCTTGATTCTGCCGTGAAAAAGGCGCAAAAAGTTGGTATTAAAACGACTGAAACTGAGAAAGTAGGTTACGATACAGAAGCAGAAGCTAAGGCTGATGAAGATAAGCAGGTCAAAGAAATTGATAAGAAGATTGCTGAAAAAGAGCAAAATATCAAGGAAATCAAAGAAGCGCAAGACAAAAACAGTGGAATTACAGCTGGAAATAAATCTGCTATGGAAAAAGCTGGTTTGAAACATACTGGTAACTATGCGCAGGATAAGAAGACTGTTGAAGGCTATAACGCAGGTGTCAAAAAAGAAAACGAAGCGAGTGAAGCTAAGTTTAAGAAAGATAAATTGACAGCTGAAGCAATTAAGGCTAAAAATAAAGCCATCATGGAAGCTAAAGGATTGACGTTTACAGGCAATTTTGCCCAGGACAAGAAAGCTGTTGATGAATGGAATAAAGCCAATGCAGGTAAAGTTATTTCAACTATCCAGACGGGCTTAACTGCAACGTCAAACACAACATTTGAGGCTATCTCAGGTGCTTCTAAAGCTGTTGCTCCTGACTATACAGCAAACGTTATTCAAGGGTATGCACGGAATACTAATTTAGATGCAAACTTTAATAACGTGTTCCTTCTTGATGACAAGAGTGGTACAGCTAAAATTAAGGTTAAGAACACTTCTCATGGTGATGTTACTTTAACCTTTAGTGGTATTACTCCATCAGCGGAGTCAGGATTTATTCGTTCTTACGTTGCCTTGTGGGCAGCAGAGGACGGAGGAATTGGATACGGAGTATTCATTTCCGCTGGTGCTGGTGCCGCCAACGGCGGCGGTGGCGTTGACGGTCAAGGTGGCGGTGGCGCTTCTGGCGCTTATCGTAGTGATCGACAGGGCTGGGTCAAAATGGTCACTGTTGGAGTGGAAACAGATGCGTCTGATGTGAGCGAAGTGACTATCAATGACGTAGATTCCAACCAAGTTATTGATGTTTCTAGCTTGGACGGAGCGAAAATCACTACTGGCGCTAACATCACTCAAAGTGGCAACTCGTTTACAGCAAATGATTCTGCGCAATCACAAAGTACATCAGGTGTACTAGATTCTAACGGTATTGGTTGGTCATTTGCTAAAGGACAAAAGATTAACTTTTCTTTTGTACACTCTAATACATCAGACACATCCTACTCTATTGTGGGTGGTGTATTTGGACGTGCTTCACAAAAAGAAGTAAAAGAAAAGCCAATCTCTATTCAAGAGTACAATGATCCAAAATACACTCCTAAACCTTATGTAACGATCAAACCTTATGTGTCTGTCCCTGAGGAAAAACAGTTGGAAGTTGAATATCATAAGGCTTACGTTAAGGAAAAACCTGTAACTCCAGAAACTCCTAAAACACCAGAGCCTAAAGAACCAGGCAAGCCACAACCGCAGCCATCACTTCCAAACACTGGAACCGCAGCCAGCATGCTTCCAACTTGGGGAATGATTTTGGGATTGATGAGTCTTGCAGGAGCTGGACTTCGTAAACATAAAAAATAGAACATCTAGAAATTCCCCCTCATCTATGGTATAATGAAGCCATAAAAAAGAGGGGGAAGAGAGATGAGAAAGGACACGAAAATGGATGCACATGTGACTAGAAGTGGATATAGATACTACACTCCAACTCAAAAAAAATCAGAAGTCACTAAGGCTGAAGAGAAGAAGTGGAAAAAAGGCCTACGTTGGCTAGGGCAAGCCATCTGGTCAGGAATGAAGAATCTACCGAGTGTGATTGTGAGAGCTGCCGTTTTGATGGTTGCGACTCCACTCATGTTTCTCCTCTTTATCTTTAATCTGATTAAGAGCTTGATTGCGACAGCAATTGGTTGGTTTGTGTTTAAGGTCATAGTTGCGTTTCTTGTTCTGTGTTATTGGGCATTTCTAACAAAAGAAGGAACCGCTCCGGCAAGTGTTGAACTTTGGTTTAAAAATTGGATAATGCCAGAAGGTGTTCCAATCTATCATTGGTGGGAAACGACCATTATCGTTGTCTTAGCTGTGATTACAGCCCTCTCTCTAACCTTTCGTCCAGAGGATGAAAAATAGTATTAAATAAACAAAGTAGGTACTAGGAATCTTTCTTAGTACCTTTTTTTATAAAAAGAAAGTGAGAAAAAAATGGATGCAGTTGTAGATTTAATTAACAAAATTGGAAATTTCGGTGGGATTATGGGTCTTGGCTGGGCCGCTTGGGGTGTCTGGGATTTATTCATCGTATTTAGACGGGAATTGGATGATAAAAAGGATAAAGGCCTTCAGAGTATCATGTTGGGCGCCATTGTTGGTGGTGTTTTAAAAGCCCTCTTTACCGCTTTGGCAACAGGTCTTCAATCTTTTAGTTAGGCTGATGAAGAAAAAGGAGGTGGTTTTATGAACCAATCCACACTTGATCAACTAACCATGAGCCTGAAAGACTATAATGAGACAGCCTATCAACTGATGGAGACTGTTTCGGGATCGATGGAGAAGGTAGCGCTTTTACTTCTTCTCCTTTTTATGGGGATCAACCTCATGAACTGGCACCAGCATCTTAAAAGCAACGGAGGCGAGTTGTCTTTTCAGCTTTGGATTGAAGAAATCCTCAAGTATGCCATCGCCCTATTTTTTATCCTATATGTGGATGCGATTTTCGATGCCTTGTCTTGGTTGTTTAACGTTGTAATTAAGGCGGTGACTAGCGCAAGTATTAGTCCGTATGAAACTGAGTTACCGGATTTAAAAGGAGTCAATGCTATAGCTAAAGCTATGCTCCAGTTTATTTATTGGGTCGTTGATTTTGTTGGTCAGATATCAACTAAGTTATTGATCTTGTTACGCTCCTTTACGCTTTACACGTATAAGGGAATCGCTAAAATTATTGTCGCTTGTTACATGGTGGATAGCCTACGTCCAATTTGCTTCGGCTTCTTTAAGCTCTATATTGCGGCTGTCCTTCAGGGATTGATTCTAGTGGTTATTATCATGCTTTACCCAGCCATTGTCACGAATGACCTCTTGACAGTTGATAAGACTGGAGCCTGGACAAGTGCTTTAGTTGCGATAGCTAAAGGAATCATTTACATTATTATGCTATTTGGAAGCCAACGTATGGCCAAGAATATCATGCAGGTGAACTAGGAGGAGAAATGGTTAAAAAGCACTCACAGAAGAATCAGCAAGCGCTAGGGAATATTTTGAGAGTTATTTTAAAAACAGTAGTCTGGGGGCTACTGTTTTTACTTAGGACTCTCTTTTTCTATTACTTGTGCCGTAGGGCTTTACAGCCACATTGGCTGGCTCTCGTAAGTGGTATTATTTTAGCGTGTGGAAGTGAATTTATTTTCTTTAGAAAAAATGTTTGAAAATATTAAGGAATAATACTTCTTTACTTAATTCCTTGAATCTTTTCCATTTTGTGGAATATAGCAAAGGATAGGATTTTTCATATTCACAATTTTTTAAAACTTTTAATACCAGCCTTTTATGAAAAGAAAATAATTGTAAGATGAAGTAGTATGAAAGAACGATACCTACAATTATTCCGACAATTACACCAAAAAGTTCGAGAATGTTTTCGAATTTTATATTCATTGATTTTAATTCTTCAATAAGTAACTGATCAGAAACAACTTTGTCTGCTATTTTTAGTCCAATGTTAGCAAAGATAGTAGAAACAAGAACTAAAACTGTAGATAAAATTCCGCAACTCCATTTTGTAAATTCTACTGATTTTTGAAGAGATTCCTCAATTTCTTTAATGAGTAAATCTCTATCAGACTTTTGAAAATCATGTGTTAGGATTGGGGTTAATAAGTAAACACGATGCCTTACATAGATTGTTATTGCTCGTGCAAAGAGGAATATCAGGAGTTGATCAAAAAGATAACGCCCTGTACCTGAAGGATGATTTTCGGCAATGTTATAGAAGTTAAACAATGAGTATACGGTCCAAGCATAAAGCACCTGTTGAATAGTCTGTAGGTAAAACACTTGGAAAGCAGGTAACTGAGATTGAATTCGTTTGAGGACTTGATAGTAGAAATGGCTCATTAGCTTTCCCTTCATAGTTTTTGTTTTATTATACCATACAAAGAAAGGAACAGAATGACACGTTTAGGAAGTGAATTTTTAAAGGCTTTAGATAGCTACGAAAGGCCAGTTATAGGGTATATGACACTGAGACAGTTAGTGCTACTATTTGGTATCGCATTGACAGTAGTTGTCACTACTATTCTCTATTGGCTGAAGGCACCTGATATAATCCTTTATGGCGTTGATATTTTATTATTAGCGCCTTTTGTTATTTTCGGGTGTTATATTGATGAAAAAATTAAAGATGAGATCCGTTTCCTTTTGACTAAGCAGGAACGCTCTTATCAGACAGATTATGACAGAAAGGAATATACAAGAAATGAATTTATTCGGCCAAAAGAAAACCCCGAAACTCTCTAAGGAAGAACGGGAACGGGCCAAACGTCTAAGACGTACCATGACGGCATCTACACAGAATAGTCTTAATTATCAATGGTTGATGCCTGATGGGCTCATGAAAATTACAAATGATCAATTTTCAAAGACCTATCGCCTAGGTGATACAAGCTATATTACTGCAACAGATGATGAGCGAATTGATATCATTGAAACAAGCGCTGATATTTTTAATTCGCTGGATATTGACAATGATATGCAGCTATTGATCCTGAATCGTCGAGTAGAAAGCAATAGCTTATCTTCTATCCGCTATGATTTGGTTGGAGATGGATATGACGATTATCGTAAAGAATACAATGCGATGATCAATGACCGTTTCTCTCAGGAACAAAACACTTTCAAGGTAGAAAAATATCTGACGATTACTACCCAAACAGACCAGGATCATCAAGCTAGAAGAATCCTCGATGATACAGCCAGCGTGATTGAAAGTCAATACAGTGGCTTAGGAATCTCTTTTAAGGAGTTAGAGGGATTAGATCGTCTTCTTATCTTCCGAAAGCTCTTGAGGCGAGAAGGTTTTATTGATTTTAACTATGAAGACATCGCTATTTCTGGATTATCCACCAGGGACTTTGTAGCTCCAAACTATCTGAAGTTTGAAAAAGATCATATGAAAATTGATGATTGTTTCGCAAGGGTGATGTATGTTAGACAATATCCTACCTTCTTGAATGACAAACTGATTAAGAATATCCTGGATACAGGAATTGAACTGGCTATCAGCCTGCATGCGAAGCCCTATGATACTGCAGATGCCTTGAAGAAAATCAAGACAGTTAAGTCAAGTGTACGCAGGGAAATGATCAAAAGTCAGAAGGCTGCAGCAAAAGAAGGTTATGGAAGTGACCTGGCCGTTGGTGGGAAAGCTGTGGAGACATCTCGTGAAACAGAGAAATGGACTGAAGAACTCCAGGACAATGACCAAAAAATGTTTTCAGGTGTGATGACGATTTTCTTCATGGCTGACAGTCTGGAAGAATTGAATATCTACACTGAGCAGGTTCAACGATCTGTCCGTAAGAACACGGTAGACCTGGATAAGTGTTACTTGTACCAGGAAGAATCCTTGAATACGATTCTACCGATTGGAATTCCATTTATCAACGTAAAACGCCGTTTTATGAGAGATATGACTACCAGTAACTTGGCCACACAAGTCCCATTTACAAACGTAGATCTTCGATCTAGCAGTTCACGTGCAATTTATTATGGCCAGAATCAGCTATCTAAGAACGCTATCACAGTTGACCGTAAAAAAGACTTGAATACAGGTTCAGGTTGTATCTTTGGGATTTCAGGATCAGGAAAGTCATTTCTTGCCAAAGGAGGAGAGATTATTCCTACCAAACTACGTTACCCTGAAGATAATATCATTATCGTCGATCCTGATGATGAATACAGTGATATTGGCCGAGAATTAGGTGCTGAAATCATCACAATCGCTCCTGGGTCACAACATCACTTCAACTTATTGGATCTACCTGATAAGGATAAACTGCAGGCAGAAGATAGTGATCCGATTGGCCAAAAATCAAACCTCTTATCAACCCTGTTTGAGAATATATTCTCTGAAGTATCAGACGATGAATTTGCGATGATTGACCGTGTAACGAGACAGACCTATGAGGAATTTGAAAAACCAACATTTAAGGATTGGCAAGCAGTTTTAGAACGTCAACCTGAAGATGTGGCCAAGGAGTTGGCGCTGAAAGCAGAACCTTATACTGTTGGATCAAATGATATCTTTGCACACCCTACAAACGTCAATATGAAAAGTCGCTTTATTATCTTCAATCTCAAGCAGTTGAGTGGTAAATTGAAGCCATTTGCTCTCCTAGTGATTCAGGATTTCATCTGGAACCAGGTAGTCAATAATCAAGGAAAAACTATTACATGGTTGTACTTTGATGAGTTGCAGCTATACTTCAAAAATAAACTGCAAGCAACCTTCTTTACAGAACTATACTCACGTATTCGTAAGTACGGGGCTATTCCAACAGGGATCACACAGAACCCAGAGACGGTTTTATCTACAGAAGAAGGTAGAAAGCTAGTCGCAAACTGTGAGTTTTTAGCTCTCCTGAAGCTGAAGCGGACAGACCTAGAAGCCCTGGAGCAGGTCATCCCTCTTACACCTTCACTGGAGCGGTTTGTTTTGCGACCAAAAGCAAAAGGTACTGGTTTGATCGTGGCTGGAGATACGATTGTTCCATTTGAAAATCCTATCCCTAAAGATACCAAACTGTATCAATTGGTTGCGACAGATAGTTAAAAAATAGAAAGAGAGGTGATTTCTTTTGTTTGAAAGTGATCCCAATCAATTAAAACAGGAGCGTAAGCGGAGAATCAAAGAAGGATCCTCCCAGAATGCAGAAAAAAATCCTAAAGAAGCACGTTTAGACTCGAAAGTTGCATTTAAAGAAGCTAAGAAGAATTATCGCTTAGCGAACAAAGATTATAAACTACACAAAGGACCTCAAGCAACAGCTAGAGGTCTTTTCTTTAAGCAACAACGTGATCGAGCAAAGTTGGAAAAACAAATTGCAACAACGCTCTATAAACGAGCTAAAAAGGCTGATGACAGTTATATCCCTAACCGCCTAAAGAAACGTGGAAAACAAAGTGCTCGAATGAAAGCGAGACACGACGTTGAGAGGACAGTCAGAGATAATGAGATTCTTGGAGACTGGGTTCAGGCGAGGCAAAACATTCGTCAATTTAAGTACCAGGTAAACGCCTCTAAAAGAGCGTTAAATGCTGTAGGAAAATTATCCAAGTATTCAATCAATCACAGCTATGGACAGCTCAATAGAAGCTATAATTTCATCAGAGGGCGAGGGTATACTCGAACACCTAGAGAGTTCTCCTGGGAAGGAAAACTCAGCAAAAAGATGAAACAGGCTAGAAAGCGACTTGCACGTTCAAGGTTTGGGAAGGTATCAAGAGGTACAGGGAAGGTTTTGAAGGCTGCGACAAAGCCCCTACGTTCCATCTTATCCAATCCTTTAGCTGTCAAGTCCTATTTCTTAATGTTCCTCATCTTTGCTGTTCTAGGGATATTTATGGCAATATTTGGAGGCGGTGGTCCTGTCCAACAAAATGAATTTGACCTGAATAAGTCCTGGCTTCAGATCAGTAAACGAGATCGAGAGAAGTCCAATGATAAGGTAGACTATTGGACAAACATCGATGACATGATCTTTTTCATGAACTTTCGCTACGGCAGTGAGTGGAAACCAGAAAGTAACTGGAATGAGGGAACTGGTGGAGAATGGGCTGGGACATTAGGTTTCAATCACTATTCGGATGCCTTGAATGATCTTTGGAATCATTTGAATGATGATCCTCATAATTTGAAAAAGATGGCTGATTTATATGGCTCCTCGTCAGACCTCAAGTGGGCTAAGTTGAGTGATAGCGAGTTAGAAGAGTATAAAGAGCTAGAGGAGTTGACTAAAGAGGTTGGTCGATACCCCTCTTATCTCAAGAATTAGCTAACCCCTTTTACCAGGAGGATGACCCTTCTTATCAAGCTCCTCTAGTTATCCTGAAGCGGTTTGGTTATATCTCTAAGAGTGAAATCTATGAGAAAACACAACTAAAAGCTTCAACAGGGCAAGCTATAAGAGCTCCTCTTGAGGGTAAAGTCAGTGTGACAGATGATACGACTGTATCCATCAAAACAGATAAAGCCATCTTTACTTATGAAGAGGTAGGAAATATCCGTGTTTCTGATGGTGATCAGGTCAAAGCTGGAGACGAGGTTGGGAAGGTAACGGCAAATGGTTACCAGGTCATTCAGTATCAAAAATTGGAGGAAAAAGAGACAAAGGATAAGAAAGAAAAGTGGACATCAGTCAATCCAGGCTTTTACTTTCAATCTGTCACGTATAATCAGACAACCTCAGTCATTACTACACTTGATGGTGATTTAGGACAAAAATCACGAGCGATAAAAGACTACTTGAAGCAAAAGGTATCAGGGCTAACAGATAATGGTTTGGCAGCCATGCTTGGGAACTTTGCTACAGAAAGTAATATCAATCCTAAACGTGCTGAAGGAGATTACCTTCTGAAGGAGATTACCTTAGCCCGCCAGTAGGGGCAGATGCTTCTTCCTGGGATGATGAGTCCTGGTTAGCTATAGGAGGACCTGCTATCTATGACGGTGGGTATCCAAATATTCTTCATCGAGGTTTAGGGTTAGGTCAGTGGACAGATACAGCGGATGGTTCCACTAGGCATACTTTATTATTGAATTATGCAAAATCCAAAGATAAAAAGTGGTACGATTTAGAGCTGCAGTTGGATTTTATGCTGGAGGGAGATACTCCTTACTATATCACTGAACTGACCTCAATTCTAACCAGCACAGAAGATGTAGAGACACTTACAGAGCGTTTCCTGGTTAATTGGGAAGGGAACTCTGGAGACAAGGTCTTAGAGCGCCAGAATAATGCTAAACAGATCCACGCTTTTCTTACTCAACAAGTTCGAGGAGGTGGAGCATTAGCATCCTCTTGGAATTTCCCTGCAGAGTATCAGTCAAAAGTGGAACACCCTCCTACACAGGCCTCCATGACGACACAACAAGGAAGCGGCTATCCAGTTGGTCAGTGTACTTGGTATGCGTATAATCGTTTAGTCGAACTAGGAACGATTACGGACTTATCAGGAGCTTATGGTTATCTTGGTAATGGTCAGGATTGGGTGGCAAGCCTAGTCGCAAAAGGATGGCGCTATAGTACGTCGCCAACGAAAGGAGCCGTTGTATCAGTTCTAGGTGGATTTGGTGGGACACCAGGTGAATACGGCCATGTTGCGATTGTGGAAGCTGTAAACTCCGATGGTTCATTCCTCGTTTCGGAATGTAATATTCAAGGAGTACAGGATAAGGTTCATTTTTCTGTCCTCTATCCAGCTTACTACTATACATTTGCGACACCGAATTAAAAAAGAAAGAAGGTAAATCATGAAAATGATAGATATGGAGAAATTGAAACTCCTGAAAATAGGAGGAATCCTTATAGGAGTTGTGCTAGTTCTAGGATTCGTATTCTGGATTGGTGCAGCAACCTCAGCGCAAAAGAAAGCTAAACAGGAAGCTGAAACTACGCAACAAGAAACCAAAGCAGAGGGAAGCGAACTAACTCAAGAATATGTAAAGGAATTTTTGACGGCTTACTTCAATAAGCAGGATCTTGGAGAAAATAGAAATCGCTATTTGCCCTATATGACAGAAGCTGCTTACAATCAGGAAGTGAACTCTGAAGAAGAACCATCAGTACAAACCTATAAGGGCTATGTAGTGGATACGCAGCTGAAGTCTTCTGCCATCTACATCGATCAAGAAAATAATGTTGCCTTAGCTCAAGTGAGATACACTCAGACACAGTTACAGAAGAAGTATGATTATACAAACGCCCAAACAAACGTAGGATCTTCAAGAACCATACGGATTCGCTTCAGCAAGCAAGATGGGAAATATCTGGTAAATCATATTGATCCTATTTTGATTGTGGACAGCCTGAGCGCAAGCGAAAAGGCGAGTATTCCATCATTAAACAAACCAAACACTAACCAAACACAAAGTACAGAAGGGAAAAAGGAACAATGACAAAATTAGAAACTTTGGAAAAACAAAAACAGAAAGCTGAAGACCGATTAGCTGAGTATATGACTAAAGTCAAGAGGGAAGAAGAGAGACTGAAGGAGCTAGAAACTCAAATCATTCTGGCTAAACATGAGGAACAGTCAAACTACTTGGCCGAACATAATTTAACCTGGGCTGATATTGAAACAGCTCTTGCTGAAGGAAAATTGAAAGGAGCTGGAAAAGATGTACCGTTTAACCAATCTGACACAAAACACGACCACAACGTATAAAAATCGAGACCTTGTGTACCAAGCCCTGGAGCGAGAAAATGCCAAGGTGAAACACGAGGAGGCAGAGGCCGTTTTATTGGTAGAAGAACTGGACAAAAAGAATGTAGTGGTCTACCAAGAAGATATTTATTTGCCGTTTGAGGGAATCGCAGATAGCCTCTTCCTGAAGCCTGGTACGGTGAATCACCAGGAGGTGGGGTCAAAAGAATCAAAACCCTCTCTCTTTAAGCGCCAGGCTAAAACCAAACGTCCGCCACAGATTCCTGAAGAAAAAGCAGAAGTTCTTTCCTTGAAGCATGAAACCTCCAACCCCAAATCCTCTTCCAAACGCTCTTTTTGGGTGTACTTAGGAAGAGTTCTGGTGTTATTTGGTCTAGTAGGAAGTCTGACGGTTGCTGGCTTATCAATTACGCTAGTTTACCATCAAGAAAAGCAACTATCGGTCGTATCCAAGGAACTTTCTGATTTAAAAACCATTCAGTCAAAAACAGGGGAACTAGATGCTTTTTCACGTTACTTTTTACCAACCTATTACTCTGATAAAGGGAAGATGGATGATTTTGTAGATCCTCAGTTAGTGCTAGACAGACAACCAGGTCAACTGCAGTCAGTGATTTTGGAGTCTAGCTTGATGGTCGATGAAGCAACTTATCAGCTAACCTATGTAGTGGCCGTGAAAGACGGGGAAAACAGAAGCCAGAAACGCTTGGTAGTTACTGTAAAGGAAGATCCTGCAGCACGTTATGGTTTCCAGGTTATTGCGAAGCCAGAACTATCCAATTATCCAAAATAAAGGAGGGCTTACATGGATCAAGAAAAAGTCAGTCATTCCCTGGCGTTAAAAGGAAAAGTAACCCTAGAGATGACAATACAAGCCCTATATGCCCTCGCAAAAGCCCACTATGACAAGAATCAACATAAGGTAGCGAATCGAACCTTTGAAGGGGAGACGCTATTCAATGACTTTATGGCCACCAAGTCTGAAAAAGACGTTGAGAAATTATTAAACAGTGAAGTCCACTTGGCCAAGCTAAAGCATTACTTGGAAGAGTATAAGGTGGGTTTTACTTATCATCAAAAAGATGGTACAACCTATCTCTTCTTTGAAACAAAAAATCGTCCCCTGGTAGAAAAGGCTCTCAAAGAGATGTTAGCAGACATCACGAAAAGCCCAGAAAAATTAGAGGAGTTTGCAAAAAAGGTACTGAAGAAACCACATGAAATGACTCCTGAAGACAAAATAGCCTACTACAAGAGTCATACGGTGTATAAGGGAACCATCCCTGTAGTGACGAAGGATATTGGAAAGGAGAAAGCACGATGATTAGAAAGCCTATATGGCCCTACCTGGTGGTGGGGCTATTTTCATTTGTTATTTTCCAGTCCTTTTACCATTATTACCAACTTTCGACTGCAGCAGTACCTTTCATGGGAATGTTGCGACTTCGTTGGTTACTAGAACACTGGGAACGCTTCTCTTTTGGTCTCTTCTTTGACTCAGAAGCCTTATATGCAGGGTTGATCGGATTTGGCCTCCCAATGTTTGTCTATGCTTCTATGGATAAGAATTTATATCGCCAAGGAGAAGAACAAGGTAGTGCTCGTTTTGCGACTTTGAAGGAAATGAGACGGTTTGAAGACGTTGATTTTGAGAAGAATATGATTTTTTCAAAACAGGTCAAAATGGGCCTATTTAACTTTCGCTTAGCCTACAATGTGCAACTCAACAAAAATGTGATTGTTATTGGTCTTCCAGGAGACGGTAAAACCTTTACGTTTGTATTGCCAAATTTAATGCAGATGAACTCAAACTTTGTTGTGACGGATCCCAAAGGAAACCTGGTACACGAAGTTGGGAAGATGCTTGAGAAGGCAGGCTATGCTGTTAAAATCTTTGATTTGATTCGGCTCAAGAATTCAGATCGGTTTAATCCTTTTCATTACATGAAGTCTGAGCTAGATATTGATCGTATCTCTGAAGCAATTACTGAGGGAACAAAGAAGAGCGAGCATACTGGAGAAGACTTCTGGGTTCAAGCAGAGTTGATGCTGCAACGTGCATTGATTGGTTATCTCTATTTTGACTCTAAGGATCCTGAAACAGGAGTCCAGTTATATATGCCAAACCTAGGTCACGTTGCGGATCTATTAAGAAATATGTATCGAGAGGATCCAGATGTACCAAGCCCTGTCGAGCAGATGTTTGAAGAACTGAACGAACATCAACCTAACAACTATGCTTATAAACAGTGGAAATTATTCCAAAACTTCAGAGGTGAGACAAGAAACAGTGTAGTAGCGATTTTGTCTTCTCGTTATTCTATCTTCGACCATGAAGATGTACGAAACTTGATCAGTGAAGATACCATGGAAATGGATACCTGGAATACGAAAAAGACAGCTGTTTTTATTGCTATTCCTGAAACCAATAACGCCTTTAATTTTCTTTCCTCAATTTTATTTGCGATTGGCTTTGAGGTTCTCACACATAAGGCTGATGATATCCTGAAAGGGAAAGTACCTGGCTACAGTAGAAAAAATCTTCGCCACATTCAGTTTATCTTCGATGAGTTTGCGCAAATTGGCCGTATTCCAAACTTCGCCCAGGTTCTATCTTCTATTCGTAGTCGTGAGATGTCTATTAAGATTATCATTCAAGCTGTCAATCAGCTAGAATCACTTTATAAAAGTGATTGGAAGACGATCTTTAATAACTGTGCCACTCACCTATTTTTAGGGACGAATGACAAGGATACGATGGAATACTATTCTACAAGGTCAGGTAAGCAGACGATACGCACCCGATCCACTTCAAAATCGCATAGTTATCGGAATGGATCATCAAGTGAAAATAAACAAATTCAAGGCCGTCCACTTTTAACTCCAGATGAAGTCGCAAGAATTGGGGTAGAAGAAGGATTGGTCTTTATTTCTAAACAAAATGTTTTCAGAGATAAAAAAGCAAGTGTCTATGATCATCCTAGAAAAGATGAGATTGCAAGTTCTCCTGAAGATACAGAAAACTGGTACGAATATACTCGAAAGGGAACCGACATCGATGGCTTGCTTTTATATGCCAACGATTTGACTCCGCAGCTAAAAGAGTTATTTGTGGCCTAACATATAGAAAGGACAGAAGGATGCAAACACCCAAAACACAATTAGGATACCTGGAGAGTATCTCACAAGTTTTAGCACTAAAACCAGAAAATTTAGCTACAGAACGTTATGCTATTTGGCAGCTATTCAAACAGGCAGATGAGGGGACTTTCTATCAGTTAGCTCCTCATCTTTTTGTGACAACGAGTCAGGAAGATCCAATAGTTGTTAGTGAATTAGATGCAACTCCTGAAGGATATCTTTTATTTAAGGAATTAGTAGAGGAGGAAAGAGTATGCCTTTAACAAAAGCACAGGCAAAATCGCTGGATATTTTAGAAGTAGCTCGTAGTCTCGGAATGGAAATGAAGAGAAAGTCACACCGAGAGTATTACTGGGCTGAACATGACTCATTTAAGATCGATACGGTCAAGAATGTCTGGCATTGGTATTCACAAGCAGATAAGTATGGAGACACCATTAGTCTTGTCCAAGAAATGCGAAATGTCAGCTATAAGGAAGCTATGGTATTCTTAGAGACAGGTTCCTTTCCTGAAGCGAAACCAATGGAGGACGTGCGTAAACCATTTAACTATACCTTGGCCTCTCATGAGCAACCATTTGTAGAGGCAAGAACTTATCTCAAGGAGGTTAGAGGACTCTCTGATGATACAATTGACTTCTTTCTGGAGAAGGGAGTATTAGCCCAAGCTAAACGTAAGGACAAAGAGGGCGTTATAGAAGACGTATTGGTTTTTAAATACTTGGATAGAAATCAGCAACTGGTAGGTGCGAGCCTCCAGGGACTTGTTCCTGATCAAGAACGTCATCCGGGTAAGGGATACTTGAAACAGATTATGTATCAATCAGAATCTATCAGTGGTTTAAACGTTTCTATAGGCTCTCCTAAGCGTTTAATTGTGGCAGAGGCACCAATTGACCTAATGAGCTATTATGAGCTTTATAAGGGCGAATTAAACGATGTTCGACTGGTTGCGATGGAAGGATTAAAAGAGGGAGTTTTGTCTCACTATGTTCTTGAAATGTTACAGGAGCGAAGGGATATTCCTATGGATGAAAGAGATTATACTAAGTCTAGTGAACTAACACGTACCTCGATATTCTTATCTGTTGCAGCGGAAACCTCCACACTTTTCCAAGATCACAAATACGATGATCTCATCACGCTGGCAGTTGATCGTGATAAAGCAGGTACAGACTTTATCACTAAACTACGGGAGAAGAAAATCCCAGTTATCGATGCAAGACCACCACAACGTGAAGGCCAGGAGAAGACAGACTGGAATGAGATTCTGAAGCAGGAAAAACAACTGGAGAGAGACGCACCAGACAACAGTCGTCTTGCCCAGGCACGTCGAAAATTGGAAAGACTAAGGGGTGAACAAGACGAGGCTATTTCAAGAGCTTATTCCCACCAAGCACTAACAAATGGGCAACCCGTGAATGATAAGCGAGGCGGTGCTAGCTTTATGCGTAAGCAAGAACAAATAGAAGGTCAAGTCTTCTCAAAGATGGATGAGATTAGGCAACAGGAAGAGCGAGTAGAGCGCCTGGAGCACCAACAACATTTGAAAGAAATGGGGTTGAATCGTCAGGGAAGTGGTCTGGAGATGAGTGTTCAAAATATACCTAGAATCCGTGAAGAGTTAGAAAAAGCTAAACGTGGGGAGTCGTTCTTTACCAAAGCTACTCTCGAACGCTATCAAAAAGAGTTGACTAGACTTGAGGCCATATCTGAACAAATGGGTAAAACGAGCATTCAACCAGCAACTCAAGCCTTAATTGATGAGGGGCTAGTGAACCAGTGGCAAAAACAACCAAATACGTATTTTGTAAAAGGGTTACGAAGAGTTGCCCTGGAGTTGACTGAAGAAGGAGAGTTTCAATTATCTTCACAAATCAAGTATCATCCGAAAACAGATGAGGAAAGACTGAAGGTGGATGAATTACTTGCCAAACAAAGGCAAGAAAATGTAGGATTAACGCCCTCGAATCAGGAAAAATCAATCTCACCACAACCAGAGCCTATTGAAAAAAATCAAGGAGAAGCAGGGTGGTTAGAAAAAAATTGGGACAATCTCACGTTTTCGATAGAAAATAAAAAAACAGTCGTCATTGATCCGACTAGTATAGATAAGACGGTTGAAGAAAAACAAACTCCAGATAATCAAGAATCTATTACCAATACAGAGGAGAATGCTGGAAGAACGATGAGCTACGAAGAGGTGAAACGGGAAAACGAAGCATTAACTAAGGAATTAAATAATCGGATTCAATCTGGAGAATTATCAATCGAATTTGCACCAGATTTCTATCTGTATGATGTCTTTGCAAAGTTAGGAAATAGCCATCCTACAAAATATCTCAGCGATAAAAAAATGGAAGTGTTGTCTCCCATTCATTCACTTTTGACCTCTATTGATGATCAAACGATTGATTTATACAAGAAAAAAGGAACTCCTGAGCAAGATTCCTTGTATCAAGCATTGAAACCTCATCAGAGAACCTTGGGAGTAGATATTTCAACCCGATTTATTGGTGAGCTTGCAATTGCAGCCTACAATACCAACAAGCAGATAGAAAGCCTTTCTAGTAACAGTTTTGGCGTCTATTATGATGAAAGAACTCTTGATAATCTATCACAATCGATTGAGAGAATGCTGGAGTATCCATTGATTGAATCGGGTAAAAGAGACTTTACCTATGGTTTTGTGACAACACCAAATACGCTGTACCACTATCTGGAAGAACAAGAGGGAGAAGTGGTTTTAAACCGTGAATTGTTGGATAACCTGATGTCACGTCTTGATACTCAGTCCATTAAGATAATGGAGGTTTCAGAAGAAAAAGAAAAGTCTCTTGAGGGTGGACAAGAGACTGCTAATAATTCTGAACAAAACAAAAAGGCTGAGACAAAACTCGGGGATTTTCCTGAAGAATCTCAGGTGGCAGCACCTCTACCAGAAGCGAACGTATCGCAACCTTTGAATGACTTGTCACCAAGTCAAACTCGATCTCAACCTTTACTTCATTTTAGCATAAATGAGGACAGAAAGTCAATTCATAAGGATAACTACCATCCTATCTCAGATAAAGATTTGCTGAAACTAAACAGATATGCTCCTCATCTTCAAAATGCTGCTCAATGGTACTTAGAAAATGTAGCAGACTCACAAGTTACCTATTTTTACCAGGATGGTGCAGATACAAATAGCCTTGCTATCTCCTATAACAAAGAAAGTTTTATGCATTTAACGGGTATTTATCCTTATAGAGAAGGGCAAACTGCAGAACAAACTTTATTGGATTTTGCTGCTGGAAATGGACAATTTGATAATATTTTGATTGCCAACAGAGGTGCTGCATTCGATAAGTTGAAAGTTCTTCCTGAATTACCTACCATGGTAGATGCAGAGTCCTTTTATTTTGGAGACTTGTCGGATGTAGAAAAGTTTCATACCCTAAATTTAGATAAGGCAATTCGCTCAAATGATCAAGATGTTTTACTTGCTTTTCGGACAGTAGATGGCACGGTTCTGCCAGCTAGCCTTATGCGATTAAGACAAAGCCTTAATCTTCTACTAGATCAGACAAACCAGGAAAAGATTATTTTAGGTGTCTTTAGAGAGCGAGATGGTCACATCGATCAACTCTCAATCAATGAGGAATATGTTAAAGACAAAGGAGCTGAAATGCTGTCAGTTTTGAAGAATAAGCAGTATGAAGAAGTTTCTAAAGAAATTGAACAAACGATCTCCACAGTCCGAGAAGAATTTGAGAAATCACAAGAGGAAGAAATCAAACTAGAAGAACAAGGCTACAACAAGCAGGAGTTGGAACATGATGCGGATGCTGATGGTGTTTCTGATGAGGAGGAGTTGCTTCTGGGAACGAATCCGTATGATTTTAGATCGAAGCCAGGTTCTAAACCAGAGGGCGAGGAGAGTCTACAAGCGGATGAAGTTGTTTTAGCAGCTGGTAGTCTTGCAGTCGCAGATTTTATTCAGAATAAAGATATGGCGGGATTAAGTCGTCATCTTAAAGAAGGAATTAAGGAGTTTCTGGACTCAGATAAGTACAAAGACTATCTGACGAAAATGAGCCAACTAAATAATTATTCTAATCGCAACTTACGCTTAATTCTTGCACAAAATCCTGAAGCAAAGCAAGTAGCTTCTTTCAAACAGTGGAAAGAAAACTTTGGTCGTCATGTAAAAAAAGGCGAGAAGGCTTTACGTATTTTTAAACCCATGACGAAGATCAAAAAGGATGAGAATAACCAACCAATATTGGATAAAAATGGGAAAACAGAAACAGTTACATTCTTTGGTTTGGTACCAGTTTTTGATGTTAGTCAGACAGAAGGAAAAGAGATGCCAAAAGCTGCAGAAGTGAAAGAGCAGCTGACTGATTTGGACTATGCAAATCTTTACCGTGCCCTAATGGCTATTGCAAAAGAAAATGATGTATCGGTTCGATTTGAAGAGATGGAAAATAATAAACATGGATATTATTCTGTCCCAGAAAATCAAATTGTTTTACGTAGTAATGAGATGAACAAGGCTCAAATTATTAAAACTTTCTTACATGAGATGGCTCATGCAGAGTTGCATCATGCAGATAATCCTCAAAAAGAAAATCTAACTAGAAGCACTGCTGAACTCCAGGCTGAAAGTGTCGCTTATGTTGTTTCTTCATACTATGGTATTGATACGTCAGAGTACTCCTTTAACTATCTATCTGGGTGGTCTGCCGATAAGGAGACACTTGCTGATTTAGAAGCACAGTTGGATATTGTCCAACAAGAAGCTAAAAGTTTAATGGTTCGGATGGATCAAGCATTGGAACAATTAAGATTGAGTCAGGAGAAACAAACGAAGCGCAGTTTTGAACAAAAACTGGAGAAGTTTAAAGATCAGGGCAAGCAAGCTGTCGAAGAACACAAGCAGGAGTTGAAAGCAGATGCACAATCAAAAAAAGAGAAGGGTTTCTCG
The DNA here is from genome assembly GCF_054445985.1 of Streptococcus sp. 517s. Lineage (NCBI taxonomy): Bacteria > Bacillati > Bacillota > Bacilli > Lactobacillales > Streptococcaceae > Streptococcus > Streptococcus sp. 517s. The sequence continues at coordinate 22,133 of NZ_CM136847.1, forward strand.
AAATGACCGAACGGGACACCCCAAATAAACCCAAGGTCAAATTAAAAACAAATCATCATCAAGGAGGACAACACTCATGACCAATGAACAAGAAGAACAACTTATCATCATCCTCTCAGACTTTATTCCAATCATGGATGGAGACAGAGTTGTAGGAGTATCGCCAAACGCTAAAGACTTGACTCGCCAAAAAGTTCTAGAGCAACTAGAGGAAGAACAGTCTCAACTACCTGAAGGAGATCCTGCTCTTTTGGAGTGGGAAGAAGAAAATATTGAGCTACTCAAGATGATCGCAGATGAAGAATTTTAAGCTGTACTCACTGAAAAAATCTTACTGACAGAAATACAAATTGGGCAGTCTATTTTCCAGCCTCTAACTACTCAACAACTTTCTGTCCTAGCTGAAAAGTTGCAAGGTCAGAAAGAAAAAAGTGTAGAAAATAGTGATAAGCAATCATCTATTTTCAAAAACATCTTCAGTTGGTTACGATAAAATGTTAGAAGTTGTACTTCAAAAGATATAAGAAAGGGGCTTGGGGATTTCCCCAAAACTGAGAAAATCAAGAAGGAAAACTGTAGGGTTCTCCTTCTCTGATTTTTTTAAATTTCGCAAATGGATATCCATTTGCTACGCTTGCCACAAGGAAGTTAGTGGCTGATGTCTGCCCAGAAAATGGCAGAAATTCTGAAATAAAGAGGATAAAAAAATAATGCAGAAACGAGAAAATAGGAAACGCTATATACAAAAATTGATACGACTAACACCAGAGGAAGATCGTCAAATTAAAACGGCGATGGCCCAAATGGGAGTTCCATCTTTTCAATACTATGCGAAAAATCAATTGGTACAAGGAAAGGTGGTGCAAATTGATTTTTCTGAATTGAAAGACCTTCGAGTCGCCATCAATCGAGTGGGAACGAACATCAACCAAATTGCCAAACATGCCAATGAAAATCAAGGGGTTACGCCAGAGGAAGTGGCACAAGTCATTGACTATCTATCTGAGTTGAAAGAGATGGTGGCTGTCAAACTTTCTAGTGCGGAGAAGAAAAGTTTACAGGAACGAAAAGTGAAAACAATAAGGACGTATGACGAATGGTAGTAATCAAAACACCCAAACAAATTAAAACTCCTTCCAATTTGAAAATAGCTGTACGCTATATTCTGAATGAAGCGAAAACTCTTGTATCAGAAACTGCAGAAAGGGATCTTGATTTTCCTCTTGTCTATCATGATAGTGAACTTCAAATGAAGCTAGTATCTGGCAATGGGATCTCTGATTTTAGCGTAGCAGATGAAGAAATGGTCATGACAAAATTGGCTGCAGCCTTTAAAAAAGGAGATGATGACTTGAAAGAATTATCTTCAGGAAAACAAGTATTGGCCCATCACATTATCCAGTCTTTTTCTCCAGATGATAACTTGACTCCTGAGCAAGTTCATGAAATTGGCCGCCAAACGATGTTAGAATTGACAGGTGGAAATTATGAGTTTGTGATTGCAACACACACGGATAAAGACCATCTTCATAATCATATCATACTCAATACAACCAATACCTCAACGCTCAAGAAATTTCGTTGGGAAAAGAAAACTTTGAAAAATTTGAGGGCAATATCGGACAAGCATGCGGCACGTTATGGCGCTAAAATTATTGAGCCTACTATGAAAAATTCTTATACAAAGTATTCTGCTTGGCGGAGACAAAATAATTATCGGTTTGAAATTAAGGAGCGTCTGGATTTTCTTCTGAAGCACTCTTTATCGTTAGAAGATTTCAAACATAAAGCAGCTGCGCTTGATCTTCAGATTGATTTCTCTGGTAAATTTGTGAAGTATAAATTACTTGATCAGCCACAACAAAGAAATGTCCGAGATGATACATTATCGAAGAAAGGACTCTATTCTCTTGAAAAAATAAAAGAGAGAATTTCTAAGAATCAGTTAGTTTTTGATGTGGAGGAATTGAAAGAACAATATCAAGAATCAAAAGAAAAAACGGCAAATGATTTTGAATTGAAATTGGAAGTGGAATCCTGGCAGGTCGAACAAGAAAGCAAGCAAGGTATTTACGTACAGATGGATATGGGAGCTTTAAATAGTGGTACCATTTTAATACCTTCTCATAAAGTTGATAAAAATGAGGATGGAAATTATACCATCTATATCAAAGAGAAAGACTATTTTTATTTTCTCAATCCGGATCAATCTCAAAAAAATCGGTACATGATGGGCTTGACTGTTGCAAAACAATTAGCCAAACAAAATGGCGAAACACTTGTAACTAAAAATGCTCAAATTTACTCTATGCGTGAACTGATTAAGGAATATAATTTCTTAGTCGAGCACGGCGTGACAGATGGAGCACAATTTCAACATTTGGAGGAGCGCTTTAATGAAAAGATTGAGACTACCCAGGAGGAATTAAGACAACTAGATGAGCGACTTGGACGTTATCATAAAATTGAAGGAGCACTTTTAGCCATCCACCAATCTCCAGAAAATAGTCTTGCAGCGGTACAACTATTGGATGATTTAGGAGTTCCAAAAGATATGGGACTGGAAGATGTCAGTCAACTGATTAAACAATTCCAAATTGAAAAAGGAGCCTTACAAGAGTTCTTTGACGACACTCTAAAACATTACACAGATTATAGAGATATTAAGGAGCACGTGCGTAGTCGTGAAGAGAAAGTTGACCGACGATTTGAGGATGAAAAAGTCTTGTAGAAGTTTCTGATGTTTTCAATCTAGTCATGATTTCAGTACAATAGAGAGTATGTTTAGATTTGATGAAAAAGAATTTGTCGCAGAACTAGATCGCAAACGTGAGCAGCAATTCCTGAAGCGAGTAAGAGATTATGACGAGCAGATTGCTCCCTCCATGAGACTGAGGGGATATAAACGGATAGACAGTACAGAGAGGACAGTTGTCTTTACATTTGGAGAGATGACCTTTTCTAGGAATCGCTGGCGAAAGGGAAAGAGAAGCTGTTATCCTGTAGATGAGTGGCTAGGCTTAGAAAAGTATATACGTTATTCTCCGGAGATGATTTTTCACATGGCAAAACACGCTTCCGTTTTATCCTACCGTGAAGTTTGTCGAACCGTTAAGATGGCTTATCGTCTGGAGATAACAAAGGATGCTGTGTTGAAGTCTGTAAAAATGGCAGGTAGACTCTTTTCAGAGAGGGAACGCTATCGGCTTTTTAGAGGTGATGAGCAACCGAAAAAAATCCAGGCAGATAAAATCTACCTGGAGGGAGATGGTGTGCTCGTCAAGACAACATCAAGCAATGATGAACGACACAATACAGACTTAGCCCATTTTCTAATCCATACGGGAGCGAAGAAGATTGGAAATAATCGATATGTACTCGAGAATAAGCATGAAATTATCCATACAAGCCATGAACAAGCAAAGGAAGAATTGATAGACTATCTCTACAATCATTTTGAAATCACTGATCGAACTCTTCTTATCACTAACTCGGACAATGGTAAAGGATATACTCGAAGAGTATTTCAAGAAATCAAGAAAGCTCTACGGATTAAACGTCATGAGCATTTCTGGGATGCTTATCATGTCAATGAAGAATTAAAAAGATTCCTGAAGTCGTACCCATCTACACTACTTGATTTGGCTTTTAAGGCTATCCAAAATCACCAGAAGAACCTGCTTCAGACCGTACTAGATACAGTAGAGTCTCTTATAGAAAGTCAGGAGGCTTTTGATAGCTTTTACAATTTCCGTAAAAAATTATTGAGAAATTTTGGGGATACCAGACCACCTAAACTTCGAGGGTTGTCCTCTCATGGTATTGGGGTAATGGAGAGTCAACACAGAAAGGTTACTTACCGCATGAAACATCGAGGGATGTATTGGTCTATTGAAGGGGCTTGCACTATGGCTAGGATGATACTCCTTGAACGAATTGATCAGCTATACGAATTGTTTTTCGGGGATTGGCGGAATGAGTATGAGGAGTATAGGGCGAGCCGTTTAGGAGCAGGATTTCTTGTTGACCACCGCCCCCATGGAGCCGTCATACGAAAACGAGGGCGTAAGCGAAAGTAAGGAAAAGGTAAAGAAAATCCTCTAAAAAATGCAATTTTAGAGGTCTTTTTGCTATGCTTTTTAGACAAAACAGTTGCTTTTTTGCCTAATATGTGTTACAATAATAGAGTAAATGAAAACGAAAAAGGTGTAGAAGCAGCAACTCCTACACCACCGATTAAGACAAACACACACTTTGCTTAATCAGTCAAACAATATTGTAGCATAAATAGTGCAATATAGTCAAGGGCTGGGGTAAAGTGAGGAACTTTTTCCAGTTTTTTTGTCTGAAAAATCTCGCTTTCTTATTGAGTTATAAGGATATTTGATTATTCCCAAAAATTTAGACACAAAGTAAAGGCGTAAAATCCCTTTACAAATCTAGCTTTTCATGGTACAATAACCTTTGTGTGAAATAGCAGCAGGAAAGCATGAAGCTCGTCAACAGGTGTCTTATGACAAGTAACCTTGGCTGTTTAGGCGAAGGGCATCTGCACGAATCAGGGCTTTCTAAGTGACTATTTCCACCGAAATATTATTTATATCAGGAGGACATACACATGTCACGTTATACAGGACCATCTTGGAAACAAGCTCGTCGCCTTGGCCTTTCACTTACAGGTACAGGTAAAGAATTGGCACGTCGTAACTACGTACCAGGACAACACGGACCAAACAACCGTTCTAAATTGTCAGAATACGGTTTGCAATTGGCTGAAAAACAAAAACTTCGTTTCACTTACGGTGTAGGTGAAAAACAATTCCGTAACTTGTTCGTACAAGCTACAAAAATCAAAGGCGGAATCCTAGGTTTCAACTTCATGCTTCTTTTGGAACGTCGTTTGGATAACGTTGTTTACCGTCTTGGTCTTGCGACTACTCGTCGTCAAGCTCGTCAATTCGTAAACCACGGTCACATCCTTGTTGACGGAAAACGCGTTGATATCCCATCATACCGCGTAACTCCAGGTCAAGTGATCTCAGTTCGTGAAAAATCATTGAAAGTTCCAGCAATCCTTGAAGCAGTAGAAGCTACTCTTGGACGTCCAGCATTCGTATCATTCGATGCTGAAAAATTGGAAGGTTCATTGACTCGCTTGCCAGAACGCGACGAAATCAACCCAGAAATCAACGAAGCACTTGTCGTTGAATTCTACAACAAAATGCTTTAATTTTAAGATATATGATACAGAAAGCCTACAACAGTGGGCTTTTTACTTTGTCTTAAAAAACTATAGAACACTTCTTAACTGTGAAGGGGGATAAAAAAATTCCCTGCAAAATGAAATTGCAAGGAACTTTTGTTAATGGTTATGGGAAAGCCAGGCGGAATACTTTTTCCCAAGCCAGAGAGCAAAGAGGAGATTGATGACGACGATGCCTGAACCGACCAGTGAAAATAGGAAAAATTCGCTAGTCGAAACCTGCCACAAATGCACGGTGTCTGTAATCAAATAAGCACTGACAGGAAAACAAAGGATAGAAGTGATCAGAGCAGGGATATACTTGCGGAGAAAGATTGATTGTCCAATATGGAGCAAGAGATGAAGTGCAAAGGCTACAAATCCCCCTAACCAAACCAATTCGAGCGCTCTAGATTGAGTAAAATACGCTAATAAAGTGATGGATAAGACAAGAATAAACTCCTCAAAAACAGCAAGGGCAAATCCTTCTGTTGTAATGCCTTTGTGAATCTTGAGAATAGCTGGAGCCTTTTGAGCCAGCAAGGTTTCGTTGAGATGAATCCAAGGGACAAGACCGATAATTTCTTCCATATCGTGAAAGATAAAAAGTAGAGGAAACATCCAAAGATAAAATGCCATAAATCTCTCCTGAAGGGCTATAAATCGTTAACCAATAAAGCAAAAAACGCCCAGTAAGGCGTTTTGAGTTATGCTTATTTAACTTCTGTAAAGGTTGTTAATGTTATTTTAGCACCCTTTAAACGCCGTCATATCAACGTCTTAAGATTGTTCTATAGAAAATGTAGTCATAAATGTAGTCATTTTGCTATGCCGTCAATTTAGCAATTTCTTTGAGGTAGATTTCAACTGCTTCTGCCTTCTTTTTCGGTGCCAATTCAGCATAAGTGTCCATTGTCGTTTTGATCGACTTATGGCCCATTCTTATCTGGAGCTCTTTCCAGTTTGCACCAGCATTCAGCATCAAAGAAGCATGCGTATGACGGAAAAGGTGGAAACCATAGTTTGGTAGTCCCAACTCAGTCAAACGCTTTTTAAGCGTTGCACGTTCATTTCTGTCACACATATAGTTCCCGTAAATTGTCGGAAAAATTAAATCCACAGTTGGTAAATCATGACTCACAAAGTAATCACTCATCTCATCATAAAAAGCTTTCAAGTCATCTAAGACTTGTCTCGGGACTGCAACTCTTCTGTTGCCAGCATCAGTTTTGGCACTGTTCTTACAAACAATCTCACCCTTAATCCCAAGTTTCTTATTTCCAACTTTCCACATCAGCGTCTTGTTAACGATGATTTCATTGGAATCAAAATCGAGATCATGAATCGATAAAGCAAGAAGCTCATTAATTCGAAGCGCAGAAGCTAACAGCGTGTCGCAGATAACCTTAAATCTTCGATTAGCTCGTGTGTCAGGAAGAGTATCAAGATAGTTCAGCCAAGTAGCCAAGTCCTCTCCATGCAATACCATGATTCTCTCCTTTACCACCTTTGGTTTCGGAGGAATTTTAACTGTTCGAGCTGGATTATGAGTGAGTTCGAAATTCGTGATCCCATAATCGAAAATATCACTAAGCTTATAGATAACTGCACCGAAATCTTTTGCGTGTCCCTTTTTGGATTTTTTAACACCTGATTCAACAGACTTTTTAGATTGTTGAGCTAATTTATTAACCCAAATTTGAATATCTGCAGATTTTATCTCTTCAGGTCTATATTCTCCAAACTTAGGGATGATGTAGGTATCAAGATAGCTTCGAACCCGATTGATCGTATTCTGAGAAGTGACCCAAGTTACAAAACTGACAAACCAGGCTTCAGCTAACTCTTCGAAGTTATTAATCAACAAAGTCTCTTTTAAAGTTGAACCCTTCGCTTCAAATTCAAGTCGAGCTTGAATGATTTTCCTATCAAGACTTTTTAGAGTTTTAGCAGTTATAGATGATGTAACTTTTTTACCAGTTTTAACATCTACACCAATATATACACCACGTTGCGTATAGCTAATAGTTCCGTTACTCTTGATAGTTTTAATGACTTTTCGATTGTTGTGAATGATAGTTTCTTTCTGCATAATAGCCTTTCACGTTCGGATATATAAAAGGCTAAAATAACAACCTCACATTATTCTATGTGATATTACTATTTTAGCACATTTTTAGAATTAAAGAGTTAAATAGGTCAGCACATCCTCCATTCTATAGTAGACAGTTCGAGTTCCCTCAATCGGTGGTTCTAGGCGCTTAAGTCCTGTCTTCTCCCAAGACTTCAAGGTGTTTGGTGAAATCTTAAGTATCGAAAGCAGCTCTTTCTGAGTAAGTATACTTACATGCTTTTGAGTATTCTCTTGTTTCTGCATCAAAGCAAGCAAACAATTCAAAATCTGTTCGATCTGATTCAATTTTATAAGTTCATTATTCGTCATTCTTCACTCTCCTTTTTATGATTTGAGTGTCTACGTGAATCCAGATATTTTGCGAAAAAGTACGTCTTATCAATAATGAGATTCAACAACGAAGGATTCTCAACTCGTGCATATCTAACAAGACTGTTAAACTCAGTAAAGTTGTGTTCTTCGATAATATCAATCACAGTTGAAAGAAATTGATCATTGTTATAACTAACGAGAAATTGATCCAATTCAAAACCACAACCTGACTCTATTTCGTCGATATTGTAGAGTGTTTTATCAGGATTTTCAGCGTGTATGAAATAATCATACATACCCTTTGGTGACATGACTACCTCTACATGAGAAGGAGTATGTAGTTTTTCAGTTAGTAACTCTGAAACCTGCGTATAGCTTTTAAGTGATTCGAAAAATAGGACCCCGTGCTTATGCGCTTTTTTAAATTCTCCATTTTCTTTGTTAACGTCCTTATCATGCCAAGGACTCAAGACAAATGGAATATGCATTTCTTCAAGGACGTCTAAATAATTTTCCGGCGCGCTTTCTTGATAAATCAGGAATGCCCACTTATTCGAACGTTTATCTTTAGCCATGAATACCTCCCTTCAAATAGCATTTTCAAATGGTTTGCAATTCATGTGATTATTGATTACTGATACACTGGGGGTCGTAGTAGCCCCAATGTATCTGCCAATTAGATTTCATGACAAGGCAGTACTTCTGGTCTTCACTACGTGAACCAAGCACTGCCAATTTATTATCTTTTTGTAGATTTAAACCAAAGCTTGTTACCTCGCCGGTTTGGTGCAGAAAAATAATATTCTGGATTGCGACTAGAAATTTCTTCTTTGATATAGTTTTCCATTTCTCTTAGTAATTTCTGAGACTGCTGGGTTTTCGGATACTTAATCAAAATCGTCACAGAATCATTTCTTACATCAACAACACACTTAGATGTTGCTCTATTAAATTTCCTTAAAATAGGATTGAATCTTATCACAGTAGAAGAGCTATCAATTGAAAATGCTAGTTGAGAATTCTCATCTTGTCTCAAAAACTGAATGAGGCGAATCGTTTGATAAGCGGATCTAAAATAATTAGCCGGCTTGTCATAAATAGCGCGTAGAACCAACTCAATTATGATTAAAAATAAGGCGATTAACGGCAATAAAATTGCTAGAGTTTTTGTATAGTATTCACCTTTACTAGCCCATTGCTTCATCATCTCAAACAGATGAGATAAGTATGTACTTTGAGCATTTGCCATCAAATTCTGTAGCAATCTGAGACCAATTGTCAAACAAAGGAAAAACAAACCATATATAAGAAGCGTTACTGTAAAATTAAAAGTTCTCTGAAAGAAATTCTTTCTGTCATTCATAAAATACCTTTCTTAGTGTAATAAGTTGGACATAACAAGGGAAGAACTTGATAAGGATGCTCATTATCAATGATTTGGATCAAGCCTGTACCCTTTCCAATTGGAATGACTATCCCCTCTGGATCCAAATCTGGGAACAGAAATTGTGTTGTCTTCTTATTAATGTTCCCAATTTGAATAAGTACATTCAGTTGTTCTCGAACAGAAATAGGGATTGTATTGTGGTCAAAACGCTGACTAACTAATAAAAGATGCACTCTGGTCGCTCGCCCGAGAAGTGCAACTTGTGATAAGAGTGAAAAGAAAGACTCTTTTATCGTTTTATTGACACCTTCTGAAAGCGCGAGAACTTCGTCTATTACAATAGTTAAATGCTTAAACTCTTGATCAGGATTGTCATAGAGAATTTCTTGACGTACTTGGATAAGATTCAAACATGAGCTTAGATTTTCATTTATCTCTGAAACAAAATCAGACTTTGAACGATTACGTTTAGGGTGGATAACTGAAATACCATTTTCACGTGCCCACCTGGAAGGTGTATCAAATTTTGGATCCACAATAATTAAATCCGAAAAATTTTTCAGCAAGCTTAAAAAGTACGTCAAAGCATAAGATTTTCCAGATCCACTATTTCCTGCGATAGCTACAGAAGTTACTTTATTAAAATCAAGAGTTAAATTTTTCATGATCGGAATAATATTTTTTTCTCGTTCCAACGCAAATTGATCTAAATCTGAAATTACAAGTCTTTCAGAAATCCCCTCCTTCCATGGGAAAAACAAGCCTCGTTGCACGTGTATATCATCCGTTTCAAGAGCAAGAAAGTAAGCAGAATTCTGTTTGAGAACCGTGTATCTTGGAAAGAGAGCAGCATTAGCGATCAGAAAAATCTTCTGATAGAGTTCATCGTCAATGATATAGCCAGCTGGTAATCGTGGAATAAATAAAAACCCATCTTTCATAATCTCCACGTGATAGCTGTTCGTAAAACTAGTTTCTCCCTGCATAATGCTACCAAGTCCCATGTTCAGGGCTTGAAGCAAGTATTGTGCAAGTTCCTTAGTAGTCATTATTTGACCTCTTTAATATTGTTAGCACGGAAATAGACATTGTAACCAACCTCGCAAGCTTCAAGATTGTCAAAATCAACCATTGCTAAATAAGACGGTAGAGCAACTTCAGATTCGAATTTCACTTGAAAAGGCGGCAATCCTTTTTGTGAGAACCAAGCCTTGTGACCGATGATTTCTCCAGTCGGTTGACCATCTTCGAACTTAATTTGTGCTTCGAATTCAGTACTCAAGCAATGGATTGCTTGTTTTTGATCAACATATTGTTTAGCTGTGTTGGTTGAATAACCATTTTTACGATTTTTTGTTTTCATGTGATTTACCTCTTTCTTATTTATCGTACTCCAGTTATATTTATTAAACAATCATAGCAACCACCTCCTTATCTATAGGGACAATTTCTAACAAAATTCGGAGGTATTTAGAAAAAATTTTTAAAATTATTTTTTGTCATTAAGTTGGCAGCTGTTTTATATTGCAATTCTTATTAGTTTTGATATAATGAATCTATAAGAAACCCTAGGCTTCTTCCACCTAGGGCAGGAGGAAATATAGAAATATATAGAGAGCTATTACAGCCAGTTAATTGTTGTATTGTGCCCCAAAATTACTAAATCTCAGTCAAAAAAAGTGACTGTTAGATGTGTTTTTTGTGTACCCTCTTTTATGTTTCTATAAGTAAGGAAAAAAAGACCGATAAGAACAGATTATCGGTCTTTTTTGTATATAATTTTTTAGATTATATGCTCTTACAGTGAATGCTCTAGCAATAGAGCATGAGGAATTTTTAAGAAAATAGAGCTCTTTAACAAGAGTGGAGGAACATCAGAGAAGATATAGAGAGTTTTCACGTCTATATTATATTGTGCTCATAAAACAATAAACCAATGTTTAAAAAAAAGACTATTGGAAGTGTTTTTAGTGCGCTCTCGAATCTTCAATAAAGTAGGAAAAAAGGCTAACAAAAGAAATATTGTTGGCCTTTTTTCGTGTCTAATTTTAATGATCAATACCGTTTAAAGAAAGGAGGTTTGTACATATGGAAGAAGACTAAGCTATTCTTTTTCCATTATTTCGCCCAATACTGCAGACGGATTGAGACATGTAAAATTCATTGTTCCTCCGTCAGCTTATAAAGGCCAATGTTTTCTTGTTTCTTTTCGTCGTTTTTTACCACTCAAGAAAAGGACAAGAAAATGTCAAAAATTATTAATAAACGAGAAGAAAAAATACTTCAAGCAAAAAAGCAAAACGACTGGGGTACAGTGTTGAAACTTCTAGATCAAGAATTCGAAAACTCACTTAGACAGGATTCACGTTATCACTTAACTAGTATGAATAAAAGCGTTTCATATGATGGAAAATACACTGAATTAATAGACATAATTCCAAATAGCATTCCTAATTCATTGGACAATTTAATGGAAATAGAGAGAAAATCAATATTATATAAAGCATTAAATAACTTAAACCCTTGCGAATATAAGCTTTTTGTAGAACGAATTGAGGAGAAAAAATCTTTTAAAGAATTGGCCACTGAACTAGGTATAAGCGATAAAACAGCTAAAGCTAGATTTGAGAAGATTAGACTTAAACTTCAAGAAGAATTGAAGGACTGGAGACTCTAGTATATTTTCTTAAGTTATATGCTAATCTAATAGTAATTTTAACAATTTTAACCCAAAACACTGTGATATCTTTTGCATCACAGTGTATTTTCTTATTATTTTATCAAGATGAATAGTGATGTAACTTATACCAGACTATCGTTCATCTCTTCGTAATTCGACAATATAGTTATAGGTATCTTTTTTTAGCTTTGCAAGTGAAATCTTTAAATAATTATTAAAACTAGGACTCGCAATTTCTCCGTATATCATAGCATCAAAAAAACTATCTGTGATATCAATCTTTGAATTTTCATTTTCTAACAATTCCTCAAGACTTTTACGATATTCCTTACAATACTCTTGCTCCCTGCTAAACATATTATCAACATCAACTTGATGTATTTGGTAAGCTTCTTCCAACTCTAAAATATTATTGTTTTGTTGCACTGAGTCAAAATATAATTTTATTCTTGATGAGTTTCCAATTGGAGAAACTTTGAATAAAATTTCTTCATTACTTTTAAGATCAAATGGGCAAAATTTATAAGTTTTAGTACCTTTTATTCTATTACATGTGTCACAACAAGGAATTAGATTGCTAAGAGTTAAAGCAAAGAATGGATATTTATCTTTATCATAGTAATGGTCGAAATTAGCACCTAGATAATTCTTTCTAGAATTAATATAATTTCTATTACAATAGGGACATACGGTTACATCAAGATTTTTGACTAAAATCATATTATTTCTAATCCCAATAGTTTCATCTTTTAAATGAAAAATTCCAGAATAATAACTTTTATAAATTCTCAAATCTTTTTCACTTTGCTTTATAAGTTTTTTATATTCCTTATTGTCTGTGGCTAAAGAATCGCAAAAACTTTTTAATTTTGTAAAATCCATAGTAAGTAGTTCATAAACGTCCTTAATTTTTATTTTTTGAGAATTTTTCTTCGGAAGTTTATTTAATAAAGTTACCATAGCTGTTCCCTTACCATTAGTTTTAACAATCGATGGCTTCTTTCTTAAAACAAAATCATAATATCTATCTAATTCCTGTTGACTATAAAAACTATTTATTTTTATCATTTTTTCCTTCTTGAAGTTCTTTTATTTTTTCTTGATACATCTTGATCTTTCTTTCGTACTCTATAATTTGATGTTCTTCTTTATCCCAATTTATACTTTCAAGCTGAATTTTCAAATGATTACGAATAATATTTTCACCAATCATATCTACTAATTTTTCAAAAAACTCGCGAATATCCTGAGCCGGTGTATCTTTATTAAAATCTATTCTATACCTCTTAATAAATGCTTTATATGTTTTATTTCGTCGAATCATTTCTTCATTTGAGCAACTCCTAAATATTTTCAATAAGTCTTCAATAACTTGTTGTGAAAAAGCACCTTTAGGAGCCTCTAAGAAAAATGAATTCTTAAATAAACTATAAATATTATGGCCGAAAGTCTTAAATTCATTAGCAGAATTATCATGTTTATTATTGTCTTCTGGTAAATATATTACATCCTCTGCCAGAAAGTCTGAAAGAATTATTGGTGAATGTGTTGATAATATTATTCGAACTGCACCATTCCTTTTTTTCATAATTTTACCAATAATAGGTAGAACACTGTTTACCCAGTTTCTTTGCCACTCAGGATGTAGCCCTAGATCAACTTCATCAAGTAATACTAGCACTTTATTACTATTTAGATCACTTTTTATACTATTTAAGCGTCCAAGCAAATTAAGTAAAGCTAACTCACCAGAACTGAGTCCAGACCATTCAAATTCCAGTACAGAAAATACTTCTTTCGAAATCCAATTATTTGACGCTTTTTTATTTAAAATTTTTAAGATTTCTTCTAAAAACTTTCTATCATTCTCCTCAATAAATACAAAAGCTTTTCCAACATTACTACTAATATTACTTAAATCCTTAAAAAAATCTTTTATCTTAGAGATCTTTTTTTTCGCATTATTATTTAAAAAATTATCTAAACCATCATAGAAACGATCAGTCGGTTGTATAGTTTTAGGATCTATTTCGCTCATCAAATAGATGATTTGTTCATGATTCAATTCTGAGAAAATATATTCACTAATTACTGAAAAAAATTTTCTTAATAATACTTTTATTATTTTCTTTTCTTTATTTACACATTTTATTATTTCTTTTAGTTTACTTTCCCATTCTTCATTTAACGGATTACCTGTTAAGTAATGTTTATCATATGAATTTATCCCTTCACCTATTTGATTTAACCTAAGAAACACTTTTTTATCCGATAGTTCAATTAAATTTTGCCATTTCGTATTTTTATTTCCCTCTTTATAATAATCAATAACTACTTTTACTTGTTTGATCGAATCTTCACGATTCAAGTTTACGAGGTCCATCGTATTTAGATATGCGGAAGTAGAAATATCAACAGAGTCACTAGAAGTAGCTTGTAATTTATTCAACTCTATCGAAGCAGAATACTTAACGAAAGAATACCCTAATACATCCTTGTAATCCTTATAGAATTTTGCTAGTGAATTCTTATTTTTTTCTAATAAAGAATTTATCAACCTTGTTTTTCCCGAACCGTTTTCACCAACTACACAGTGTACAGATTCAATTTCATTTGAATAATTTAGTCTGTAATTAAAATTGCCAGTATTATTTACCATTTCAAACCTCCTTTACTATACATTCAAAGTGTGTTAATCCACAATAAGCATCTAATCTGCTGAGAACTATTTCTATATCTCTCATTTTCATTTCTTTTTCCTCTTTCGTTTTATCATATTCCGGAATTTCTATTTTTAAAGCACCTTGAATGGGCCCTGTTTTCAATTGCCTTCCAATAATATGTCTAAATCCTATTTCACTATCTTTATAAATTTTATTAATATTTTGAATTTTTGACAAACTGGGTGCAAAAGAATGCATTTTACACCATTTCTCAATATCCACTCCTACCGGATATGGGATGAAAATTCGAATTACGTTCTTAAGTATTAGTTTATACTTCCAACTTTGTCGACCTGCCCATATATAGTCTAACCCTTTAGCTTCGATTACCTTAAAAACTGTAGCTAGATAAATTGCAGCATTATTTTTCGTTATAAATAAAACATCTCCCGATTTAGGTGGATTTCCTTTTAAATTATTGTCTCTCTCACTATACCCCCAAATAGAGAATAATTCTTCTTTAGATTCTTGAATTTCTTTTATGTCATTGCGTTCATTTTCAGTTTCTAGAATGGAAACAATAGTAGATTTATGAACCTTCTTTTCGATTGTATTAAGATAAGGTGTTGTTACACCATCTCCACCAGCCATCACAAAAACATTTCCTTTTAACATCATTTACCTCGTTCATTATATAATAATAGGAACTATTGTTACTCAAAAGTTACATACTTGCTTTTTAAATTAAATAAAGCCCTTACATAAATTATATCATAATATACACTATTGGTTCTACCCAATTTCTGTTACCCCTGAAAAATAAGTATAATGTTATTTCCTATAAGTAGTATATATTCGTTACCACTTGAATAGAAATATACAACTATGGTATAATGTTAACATAGATATGACATATAATAGGACGAATATTATTCGAAAGGTTTTTAAATATGAATAATCCAAAAGAAACAAAAAATATTATTACCCGCAAAAGCGTGAATACTATCTTGAAAGATCTATTTAATTATGAGCATATTGAATTTAATAACTATCAAAATAACTTAAATAAAAAACACAATTTGTATTTCAGAGGCGAAAGTTCCTACTATGAATACCGTACTCCTTCTCTTTATCTTCAAAAAAATTTAACCACCAATGGAAGTGAATACTACTACAGAGTACTTCTCAACGAGCTGGGAAGGGATGATTATCAAGAGAACACTTCATTAGTAAGACTGATTTCTGAATTACAACACTATGGTGCTAAAACAAGAATGCTTGATATCACAAAAAATCCATTAATTGCTCTGTACTTCGCTGTTGAAAAAGACAATGATAAACCTGGTTATGTCTATATTTATTCTGATAAGCTTAATGAAAAGTTTGATACAGGTCATACTATAGCCATTAAATCTGCACTAAATTTTATGCCTCAAAATATTATTAATAATTTTTTTACGGCAATTGAAAATCTTATAAGAAATAATAAAAATAATTATCATCGTAAAGATATTGAATTGATAACCGTAGATAACATTAAAAAAATTGAATTGTCACCTTCACATATATATAGAAATTCTAGTTTTGTTACACAAAATTACCCTGAACAAATAAGAGAATTTATGGAGCTATTAAATCAAAGAGCTAGAGTTAGAGAAAGATTGAACTTCCCTGTTAAAATATATAATGACTTACAAAGGGCTCATATAGTTATTCCATCAAAGACAACTGATAGAATCCGACAACAACAGGGAGCATTTATTTACCCACGATTTGTAAACACTTCAAATAAAGAACACGAAACAATCAAACAAGAAATCTCTAAATCAATAGATAAACTAGCCGTAACTCTATTTACTCCAAAAACATCTTCCTCAAAGGACTATATTTCATTTTCTGTTATTAAAATTGATCCTGCTAATAAAAAGGAAATTCGTAGAGAATTAGAACTTCTTGGAATTACTGAAGGTTTTGTCTACCCAGATATTGAACATCAGTCAAAAGCCTTATTAAATATTTTAAATAATGATAATTAAGTAAAAACAATTATATTTACTTCTTACTTTACACCATATTATAATTTAAAAGATCAAGATAATGAACTGCACCCCAAAAGTTAGATTTTTTCTGTCTAACTTTTGGGGTGCAGTTCACTTCCTCCGACAGTGCTTTTTTGTTGCTATTAAAACTTAAAATTGAAATGTATCACTAAAACTATTGTTTAAAATCATTCCTTTTGGTTTCAATCACTTTCACAGCAGCTTGATTAAATTCAGTCAAATGTTCTTTAACACTCAGTAACATTTCTTTTGTATCTTTTAAATAGTATTTCCTTGATAATTTCTCAACTTCTTGTTTAAATAAGTCAACGTTATTATCGTGTATGGTGATCTTTTTCCCTTCAGCTACCAAATCATTCGCTTCATAACAAGTAATAAATTTACGTTCAATTGTATCGCACACAAAAATGATTCCATTATCAGATATATACTTACGCTTTTCTGGGATTTTTTCCTCACTTGAATCATATAGTGTTAAACTACTTATCTGTTTAGCGATCCATTTAGGAAGTTGATCTTCTTTAACTCCAAATCTCTCATTAGCTCTTTGAATGAAATGTTCTGTATAAACATACTCTGGTGCATATGAAAGTCCCATGGTTTTGCCCTCATTAAAAGTTTAGAATTTTAAAAAATATAGTCGATGAATCTTTCATGAAATAAGTAATATAACCTATTTTAATTTGAAAGTGTGAATATCAGTGCTGTAAAATTTGATTTTTGATAGTCTTTTTCTAATTTGTAACTGGAGAAAGGTTGTTAGTACTTGTTCTTTTATCTTCATCTTATTCATTCGAAGCAGTTAATAGACTTGAAATTTCTGTAAAAGCATCTTTCTTCATTTTTGTGTAAATATCTCTCCATATATAAAAATCTGAAACTGAAATAACATTACCCGAAGTTATCCCTCCACCTTCGGGACGTAATTGACAAAAAAAGAAGTGATTTTCAAGGTCTTTCAAAAACTTATCCGTTACAAAAGTATTTTCTGTTTTTTCAACTTCTTTAAATAAAATATCAAATAATTTTTTCCAAGCACCA
Organism: Streptococcus sp. 517s; assembly: GCF_054445985.1. Classification (NCBI taxonomy): domain Bacteria; kingdom Bacillati; phylum Bacillota; class Bacilli; order Lactobacillales; family Streptococcaceae; genus Streptococcus; species Streptococcus sp. 517s. Next base: position 39,652 of record NZ_CM136847.1, read on the forward strand.
TCATATTTGCGAAAAATAAAAACTGGTTTTTTGGTCTCACCATTCGCTAAATATCTATAAATTCTTCTCAATATAATATAAGCGCCTAAACGAGATAGATTTGAATTGGAAAGAATTTCTTCTCCAATACCATTTCTTCCTAAATTTGGCTGAGCACATGAGAAAGGATAAATTTCTAAATTGCATATTTTTTTTGCAATATCTTTCAACTCACTTTCCTTTGATTTTGCAAAGTCTAATTTCTTATTTTTTTGAATTAGTTGGGAATAGTATTCTGGTATATAATAATATCTCTTCTCCTTTAATTCAGTATTTTTGTATTCTCTATCAGAAAGATCTTCAGAATCAAAAAGACGATTTAATTCTTGTAATAAACTACTTTCTTCACTATAGATGATATTAGTAACACTATCTAGAATATCAGTTTTCTTTAATTGGTATCTCTCTCTTATAATTTCAACTATAGTTTTACCTGTTTCTTTAAGTTTAAGAGCAGTCTCTTCATAAAAGTCTTTTAGACTTGAACCTTGAATTTCTTTATCTACTTCAGCATCTTTCCAGTCTCCCAAATAACCTCTAGGATTTTCCAAACAGTGAAAGACCTCTGCGTTATCAATATCACCATGGAAATGAGTTGGAATTTGGTATTGCATATTTAGATGTTTATTTTTATTTTCTAGTTTATTCCACTTTGGATTTCTTTTTTTAAAATCATTCCACTCTCTATCTCCGTTTAAAATATCTAACCAAGAAAAATTATCAGTAGACTTAAGATTATTAACATTATCTACAAATTTTTGAATTAACTCTTGACCTTCTTCATTCTGCCACGGGTTAAATATCTTTAAAAATTCAGCTTTATCTTTTGAAACAAAAGCAAAATTAGACACTAAAATTTTTTTTAATTTGTTTTTTTGTCTTCAGTTAATTCTCTATTATTTCTATCTTGCATAGATTCTAAAAACTCTTCTAACATTATTTCTACACTTTTCTCTTTTGACATAAATCTTTTCTCACATTTTTCTCTTTAAATATCTACTTCGGCGATTGGTTTGCGATAGCTAGGCGCGTGAGCATAGTGACAATAAAGTTTCCCTAGATCAAGTATAGGTTTGAACTCTTGAAAGTCACTAGCAAGAAGGTAGCACGGTTTATAAATGCAACTAAATGTGATAGCTACTTCTTCTCTCAAATCCTCTATGAGTAGGTCAAGGGTTTCGTATTCATAAAGACACACTACTTCTCCTTTTCCCTCGAACAAGGCTTTAACCAAAATAGATGTTCCATTACCGTAAAAAACGGTATTAGCTGCTACACTTTCATAGTCTTTTATTTCCAGACTATAGTACCTATCTGCTCTGGTATCTCCGATAGATACCTCTTTAGGAACAGTGTAAAAATATTTCTCTTGCTCCACTGCCAACGTAAACCTTCTTCGGACTTCTATCTGTTTTAGATACTCGTCAATTCCACTTCCTAAAGCCAACCCCTTTTGCAAAGTATCAGCTTTATTAGTTGTCATGTTTTTATCAAGCCATTGTCCTAAAAATCTGTGAACATATACCATCTTTTTTCTCTCTTTCTCATCGGTTTATATCTACATTGTAACGGATATTTTTTAAAAAAGCAAAAAACTGGAAAGTAACATAGAATTTTGGGATCTCATAAACTTTAAATCTTAATACGATAAATAATCTAAATACGGTTCACCTTAAGTAATTTTGAAAAACTCAAGTATCCATTATAATATTCTTGTTTTTTCTTCATAGTTGAAACAAAGGCTAACCTTACAGGAACTGCGTTGGCCCTTGAATGTTTAAAACTTAAATCTTCTGATTGTGGGATAACTTTTAATTCATCTTCCAAATATCTATACACTCTTTCAGGAATTACTAAATTACAGATGTACTTTGCATGATCATTGTTTCGAAACATTCGTAGGTAGTACTTCTTATCAGTTTTTCCTAAAAACACTTTACACTCTCCATAGTACATAGTCAGATGGTCAGATACTTCTAATTCATTTAGGAGGAGGGACCTACGAGGTAAATATTTTCTGATACCGACTTTATTTTCTAAAACGAATTTTACATCAGACACCTCATTATTATTTTGCAGAGAATTGACGCTCCTTGGTTGGATTACTCTAGGGGCCTTTTCTTCCAGAATACGATTTAAGAGTTGCTCAGCTAAATCTGCATCAATTTTCTCATAGTATTCTTTCAGTTCCATTTTCGAAGCAGATTCCAAAGCATATTCACATCCGTCACCATGAAGTGATTTAGGATGGCTCGATAAATAGATTTTCCCTCTTTTCTCGTTTATCACTAAATCCACTTTGTGACAACCAGGACAAAATAATTGGTTTTCATACTTAAGTTTTGTTGCAGCTTTATCCTTTTGATATTCCTTTTGTAGCTCATGAAGTTCTAGTCTCTCATGATTGTAAATACAGTATTGAAACTTATTTTTTGTAAACATAATAATCCTTTCTAGTTATCAACAATTAAATCTTGTTTTAAAAAATCTGAAATGTGTAGTTATCTAAAATCAACATCTAATTTTCTTAAACAACACAAAAACGCTCTAGACAATATGACTAGAGCGTTTTCTATATATCCGAACATCTAATTTATTTCACAAAAAATGTAGTCAAAAATGTAGTCATTCGGTTGATTTTTATTGCAATACATTGAAATTTGAAATTTCAAGAATCGCATTAAATCAAGGTTTTTTCGTTTCTACTGAAACGTAATGACCCACTATTTAACTTCTGTAAACACGACGTGCTTGCGAAGTTTTGGTGAGTATTTCTTCAATTGAAGACGGTCTGGAGTGTTACGTTTGTTTTTAGAAGTAAGGTACAAGCGTTCACCAGATTCTTTGTGTTCAAGTGTGATATTTACGCGCATGGTATCTCCCTTCTATTATTCAGCTGATGCAGCTTTAGCGATTTTACGTCCTTTGTAGTATCCTTTAAGTGATACACGGTGAGAACGTGAGTAATCTCCAGTAGTTTCGTCAAAGTTTACAGATGGAGCTGTTACTTTGTAGTGTGTACGACGTTTGTTTTTCTTCGCTTTTGAAGTGCGACGTGCAGGTACTGCCATTTTGTTTTCTCCTTTTAAGATATAATTCAGTTAGGTTTGATTTTCATCAACTTTAATAGTATATCAAAACTTTTTTGTAAAGTAAAGTTACTTGACAAAAAAAGATGAAAAAATTAGAAGTTGTTGATCGGAATTTTCTGAAAATTCAAGATTTTTCTTCTGTTCATTGCCTTTAAAATGTGCTATAATAGTAAAAACTGAAACGGGAGGGATAAGATGACTGAATTAGATAAACGTCACCGCAGTAGCATTTATGACAGCATGGTTAAATCACCAAACCGTGCTATGCTTCGTGCGACTGGTATGACAGATAAGGACTTTGAAACACCGATTGTGGGAGTGATTTCGACTTGGGCGGAAAATACACCATGTAACATCCACTTGCATGATTTCGGGAAATTGGCGAAAGAAGGTGTTAAATCTGCAGGTGCTTGGCCTGTTCAGTTTGGAACGATTACCGTAGCGGACGGGATTGCCATGGGAACGCCTGGTATGCGCTTCTCTCTAACATCTCGTGATATTATTGCGGATTCTATCGAAGCTGCTATGGGGGGCCACAACGTAGATGCCTTTGTAGCCATCGGTGGTTGTGACAAGAACATGCCTGGTTCCATGATCGCCATTGCTAATATGGATATTCCAGCTATTTTCGCCTATGGTGGCACCATTGCACCCGGAAAGTTAGATGGTAAAGACATCGACTTGGTTTCTGTCTTTGAAGGAATCGGGAAATGGAACCACGGTGACATGACAGCTGAGGACGTAAAACGTCTTGAATGTAATGCCTGCCCTGGACCTGGTGGTTGTGGAGGTATGTATACAGCTAATACCATGGCGACAGCTATCGAAGTTCTAGGGATGAGTTTGCCAGGATCTTCATCTCACCCAGCTGAATCAGCTGACAAGAAAGAAGATATCGAAGCAGCAGGACGTGCTGTCGTTAAGATGTTGGAGCTTGGTCTCAAACCATCAGATATCTTGACTCGTGAAGCCTTTGAAGATGCCATCACAGTAACTATGGCTCTCGGTGGTTCTACAAATGCCACTCTTCACTTGCTTGCCATTGCCCATGCGGCTAATGTTGACTTATCACTTGAGGACTTCAATACGATCCAAGAACGTGTGCCTCACTTGGCCGACTTGAAACCTTCTGGTCAGTATGTCTTCCAAGATCTCTACGAAGTCGGTGGTGTCCCAGCGGTTATGAAATACCTCTTGGCAAATGGTTTCCTTCATGGCGACCGTATCACATGTACCGGTAAGACCGTCGCTGAGAACTTGGCTGACTTTGCAGACCTTACACCAGGTCAAAAAGTCATCATGCCACTTGAAAATCCAAAACGTGCAGACGGTCCGCTTATCATCTTGAATGGGAACCTTGCCCCTGATGGTGCGGTTGCTAAAGTATCAGGTGTTAAAGTGCGTCGTCACGTTGGACCAGCTAAGGTCTTTGACTCAGAAGAAGATGCTATCCAGGCAGTTCTGACAGATGAAATCGTTGATGGCGATGTTGTCGTTGTTCGTTTCGTTGGACCTAAGGGTGGTCCTGGTATGCCTGAGATGCTGTCCCTTTCATCCATGATCGTAGGTAAAGGTCAAGGAGACAAGGTTGCCCTCTTGACAGACGGACGCTTCTCTGGCGGTACTTATGGTCTCGTTGTCGGACATATTGCTCCTGAAGCTCAGGATGGTGGACCGATTGCCTACCTCCGTACAGGCGATATCGTTACGGTTGACCAAGATACCAAAGAAATTTCCATGGCCGTATCCGAAGCTGAACTTGAAAAACGCAAGGCAGAAACAACCTTGCCACCTCTTTACAGCCGTGGTGTCCTCGGTAAATATGCCCACATCGTATCATCTGCTTCACGCGGAGCCGTAACAGACTTCTGGAATATGGACAAGTCAGGTAAAAAATAAACTCAAAAAGCAAGCCAACTTCGGCTTGCTTATTTTCATCTTCAAAAGTGATTTGCCTGCTTAACGAGGTGGCAGTCCAAGAGCAATACGGCCGTAGCGACTGATTCGTGTGATCTTCCAGGCAGGCGACCAGGTAACTTCAACCTTGACATCTTCGATACCCTCGATTTGTTTCAGACCTGCGACGATTTCGATAGGCAGGCTTTCGGCGCAATCGCAGGCAGTGTCGGTGAAAGTCATGACAATCTTGCAGAGACCTGTTTCATCCAGATTGATTTCATAAATCAATCCTAGATTGTAAACATCCAATTCCACATCTGTATCAAAAACCTTCTCTAGTTTATCGATAATTTGGTCTTGTAAGGCCAAAGCGCGGTCATTGATTTTGATATCGTCTCTCATAACAGTCCCTCCACGTGATAAATATCCTCTATTTTCTCATAATTCTGACAATTTAGCAAGTTTTTGATGAATTTTCTGAAAAGACTCTCTTGAGATTTTCTCCTCTCACTGTTTTAATCCCTTTATTTATGGTAAAATAAGACTATTAAGTTTAAAGAGGATTCCCTATGAAATTACAAAAACCAAAAGGAACGCAGGATATTTTACCTGCTGAGTCTGCAAAGTGGCAGTATGTTGAGGGCTTTGCCCGTGAAATTTTCAAGCGCTATAACTATGCGGAAGTGCGCACGCCTATTTTTGAGCATTACGAGGTTATCAGTCGCTCTGTCGGAGATACAACGGATATCGTAACCAAGGAAATGTACGATTTCTATGACAAGGGTGACCGCCATATTACCCTCCGTCCAGAAGGAACTGCGCCCGTTGTCCGCTCCTATGTGGAAAATAAACTCTTCGCTCCAGAAGTGCAAAAGCCAAGTAAGTTCTACTACATGGGCCCTATGTTCCGCTATGAGCGTCCACAGGCAGGTCGTTTGCGTCAGTTCCACCAGATTGGTGTTGAGTGTTTTGGCTCAAGCAATCCAGCTACCGATGTGGAAACCATCGCTATGGCAGCTCATTTCTTGAAAGAAATCGGTATCCAAGGTGTCAAATTGCACCTCAACACTCTTGGAAATCCCGAGAGTCGTGCGGCCTACCGTCAAGCCTTGATCGACTATTTGACACCGCTCAAGGAGACCTTGTCTAAGGATAGCCAGCGTCGTTTGGAGGAAAATCCTCTCCGTGTCTTGGACTCTAAGGAAAAAGAAGACAAGGTGGCAGTAGAGGATGCGCCTTCTATCTTGGACTTCCTTGATGAAGAAAGCCAAGCTCATTTTGATGCTGTGCGTCAGATGTTGGAAAATCTGGATGTAGACTATATCATCGATACCAATATGGTGCGTGGTCTGGACTACTACAACCACACGATTTTTGAATTCATCACTGAAATCGAGGGCAATGAATTGACAGTCTGTGCAGGAGGTCGCTACGATGGCTTGGTTTCCTACTTTGGTGGCCCTGAGACTGCTGGATTTGGTTTTGGACTTGGTGTAGAGCGCCTGCTTCTCATCCTTGAAAAGCAAGGTGTGGCTCTTCCTATCGAAAATGCCCTAGATGTCTATATCGCAGTCTTGGGTGAAGACGCAAATGTCAAGGCTTTGGAATTGGTACAAGCTCTTCGCCAACAAGGATTCAAAGCAGAACGTGACTACCTCAACCGGAAGCTCAAAGCTCAGTTCAAATCCGCCGATGTCTTTGCGGCTAAGGCCCTCATCACGCTAGGAGAGAGCGAAGTCGAAAGCGGACAAGCGACGGTCAAGAACAACCAAACACGAGAAGAAGTCCAAGTGTCCCTTGAGACAATCAGCCAAAACTTCTCTCAAGTCTTTGAAAAACTAGGATTTTAATGACAGATAAACTGGTCAGGATCTTATTCCTGACCTTTTTCTTTTGCAAAATGACAATAATCATAAACTTTTTGACAAATATAATTGTCAAAAAGAAAAAGATGTGTTACAATATAAGCAAGTTAAGAGTAAAGGAGAAAGGAATGCTAAAAAATCGTCTAAAAGAGCTTCGGGCTCGCGATGGTCTCAATCAGACCGAACTGGCCAAGCTAGCAGGGGTTTCCAGACAGACCATTAGTCTACTAGAGAGGGATGAATACACACCCTCAGTTGTGATTGCCTTGAAGATTTCACAGATATTCAATGAGCCAGTCGAGTCGGTGTTTCGCTTAGAGGAGGATGAATGATGAACATGTATAAAGTGATCTATTATGTAGTCGCCATGGCTCTATTAGTCAGTGTGTTTCTACTGATTGGGATGGACCTAGGCTGGTTTAATCTGTATCAAAGTGACCAATTTATTTGGGTCTACTTTGCTCTCATCCCAGTAATTGAATGGATTGAAAAGAAATCAAAAAATCTAACAAGCGAAAAGGGAGAATGAATATGAAAAAGTTTTTAGCAGATTTTCAAGTAGATACGGAACACAAAGAACTTGCTGGTGTCTGTGCAGGTTTAGGAAATTATTTTAATATTCAAGCCAATATCGTTCGTTTGGTGACAGTCTTGCTGTTTCTCTCTTCGACAGAGATTGGGATTATAACAGTAACTCTCTATGCCTATCTAGCAGGTTGGCTTGGCAATGAACCCTTGGGAGATGGAGCAAAAAAAGCTAGAAACCAAGCTATTCTTTTGTTTGCTGTTTGTTTGATTTTAGTATCACTTGGAACAGAGGGCTTGACAGCTATTTATGAATCAGGTAAAGTGCTTGGTCAGTGGTTGGTTGGATTGGTTTAGTTTAGAAAGAGGATGAATATGAAAAAGAAACATTTATTAATTTTGTTGGGGAGTTTACTGTTAGGTGTTTTATTGGGAATGATCGGTACTGGCTTTGCTGATCTTCGTTCAGAAATTTCTAAAGATCAAGTACTGTTTGTTTTGGATACCTTCTTTTTCTGGCTTGGGGTTATTTCAACAATTTTAGCTCTTTATTTTACCAGAATGAGTCGTAAAGCCTACAATAACTACCAAAGAGAAGAAGACGATGAACAAAGTGAACAAGACTATATTAGGATGTATCGTTTCTTAGATTATGGTACAGTGGCTAACAGTACTTTGCTAGTTAGTATGTTATTCACCTTAGTTGCCATGTTTCCTGAGTTTAGATTATCTCTATCTCCTTTTCTCTTAACCATACTTGTAATTTTTGTGGGTAGCTACTGCTTCAACACGACTAGCTTGATCCGTAATTATAAACTTTCTATCATGGCAACCCCTAAGGAAATGTTAGAACTCCTAAATACTTATGATGAGGGAGAAAAACAAGCAGAAATGGAAGAAGCTTACTTAATCTTGTTCAAGATTAATCAGACGATCTTGCCAGCTATCTATATTCTCTTGATGGTTTTATCACTGGTGTTAGGTGAAGTACAGTTGATTGCTTTAATTATAGCGGTTGCTATTCACATTTATATTAACCTTGCACAATTACGCAAAACAAAACGTTACTTTAAGTAAAAGGAGTTCCTATGATTCGTGTTGAAAATGTAAGCAAAAGTTTTGGAAGCAAGAAAGCTCTGCATCAGATTTCTTTTGAGATTCAAGAAGGTGAAATCTTTGGCTTCCTAGGGCCTTCAGGTTCAGGTAAAACAACTATGATCAATGTTCTGACGGGGCAGTTAGCTGCAGATCAGGGTGAGACCGTTCTTCTAGGAAAGTCCTCTCGAAATTTGACTTCAAATGATTTGGAACAAATCGGGATTGTTAGTGATAGCAGTGGCTTTTATGAAAAGATGAGCCTCTATAAAAATCTGCTCATTTATGCAAAATTATACGGTCTTAAAGCTTCTAGAGTAGATACAGTGCTTGATCAAGTTGGGTTATCAGATGCCAAAAATCTTATCGCGGAAAAACTATCTACAGGTATGAAACAGCGAATGTTCTTGGCTCGTGCTCTTCTAAATGCCCCTAAAATCCTCTTTCTAGATGAGCCAACAAGTGGTCTTGATCCTACCACCTCAAAATCGATTCATGCTCTCTTGCAGGAACTGAAGCAGGCTGGGACAACTATCTTTTTAACAACCCACGATATGAATGAAGCAACCTTGCTTTGCGATCGCCTCTCTCTTTTAAATAAGGGAATCTTGATTGAGTATGGTAGCCCACAAGAGATTATCCAGAAATACCATGTGGATAAAAAGGTCCGTTTACGCTACCAAGATGGACGCGAGCAAGTGATTCCTTTTGAAGAATTGCCCCATTTGAATACGACAAATCTAATAGCTGTTCATTCTTGTGAACCGACTTTAGAAGAAATCTTTATTAGATTGACAGGAGAAAAGTTAGATGTTTAGAAAATTAAATGCCCTTCTTTGGTTAAGGTTACAAGTTCTTATTAGTAATTCAACGTTACTAGCGACATTATTGATGCCCTTTGGTATTGCTATCCTATATAATGAGTTCTTAAACAAGAGTGGAGAACTGACTATGTTTCTCCTCTCTACGAGTTTGACGATGGTCTTGAGTATGGGAAGTGGTTATATGGTATCGATTATGATGGCTGAGGATAAGGAAAAACGTAACCTTAAATCCCTCATACTAAGTGGTGTGACAGCAACGGAGTATACTCTGAGCATGATGGCTCTTCCTCTTCTAGTGGTGCTTTTTTCGATGGTTGTTCTCCCTCTATATCTTAAAGTTGATTTGACAAACTACTTTCTTACCTATGGTCTCTATCTGCTTCTGGCAACTATCAGCATTATCTTTCTTAACATTCTTATCGGTGCAGTATCAGATACTCAGTCTAAGGCGCAAGTGTATAGTATTTTTCCTATGCTGACCTTCTCTTTCTTGCCCACTCTTGCTGTTCAAAATGCAACTGCGCAAAAACTGTTGGACTATTCTTTCATTGGTCCATTGGTAAGTCTGTTAAAAGCAGGTGGTGGAGAGTTATCTTTGAGAAGTCTTGGTCTTTTGCTAGCATGGGCCCTTTTGCTAGGATTAGCTAGTCTCTTCGTATTGAAAAATAGTTATAAAGGAAAATAGGAGGCCTATATGAACTTACTTAAAAATCTTGGCTGGTTTCTTCTAGCGGTTCTATCCTTTTTCTTTGGCTATGGTCTGGTTCAGAGCATAGCTCTGTCAGCTCTTGGACTAGGGGCTTCAATCTTTGGAGTCTTACCACTTTATGTCGCCCTGTCAGGGGCCTATGTTTATGGAGTTTACAGATGGTATCAGACAGAAAAGGTTAGCATTCAGACGACAGCTTTTAATCGTTATATTTGGTTGCCAACCCTGGTTTTGCTAGTGGCGATTACAGCCCAGTTCTTTTTGCCAGATGATCCGTCGGTTAATCAACAGACTGTATCACAATTGACACTAGCTCAGCCTGTCTTTGGTTTCTTTATGGTAGTGGTCTTTGCTCCTCTGACGGAAGAACTCATCTTTAGAGGGATGTTGGCGCGCTATCTCTTTCCTAAGCAGAACAACAGCAAACAGATAGCTCTGTTTCTCCTCGTATCGAGTGGGCTTTTTGCCTTGATTCACTTTCCAGGAACTTTGCAACAGTTTTTAGTTTATGCCAGTCTGGGATTGAGTTTGGGACTGGCTTATGTGAACCGAAAAGGCCTTCTTTATAGCATTTCTCTCCACGCTTTGAATAATTTAATCGGCTTTTTGATGATACTCATGCTATAATAGAGTCAGGAGGTCACATGAAACGAGTAATTTTATTAGCAGTGATACAGGCAGTCGTTCTCTTCTTTATCATCGGGGCACTTGCCTATGCCTTTAAAGGCGATTTCTTTTACAACTATTTAGCAGTTGTCTTTGCGCCTATTGCAGGTGTCTTGCGTTTTGCTTCGGCTTATGCGACGGAGATTGTTCTACCTAAAAAGGCAGCTGAGATTGCTGAAAAGCGTAAAAAAGGTTAAGAATCATAATCAGAGAATCCGATGACGTTTTCATCGGATTTTTTGTCTGTTCGTTTTGATTTCTAAAGACAATCAAACTTTTCTGCTGATTTTCATGAAGAGCCTGCGCTTTTATGGTAAAATAGTAACAGAATAAAAGAGGAGAGAAAACATGAAACGTAGTATGTATGCTGGTCGTGTTCGTGAGGAACATATCGGACAAGAAATTACCTTGAAAGGATGGGTTGGCCGTCGTCGTGACCTTGGTGGTTTGATCTTTATCGACCTTCGTGACCGTGAAGGAATCATGCAGTTGGTTATCAACCCTGAAAAAGTATCTGCAGAGGTCATGGCAACAGCTGAAAGCCTTCGTAGCGAATTTGTCATTGAGGTGACTGGACAAGTCGCTGCGCGTGAGCAAGCCAATGATAAATTGCCGACTGGTGCGGTTGAATTGAACGTGACAGTTCTGACAGTGTTGAATACAGCCAAAACAACACCTTTTGAGATTAAGGATGGGATTGAGGCCAATGACGATACACGTTTGCGTTACCGTTACCTTGATCTTCGTCGCCCAGAGATGTTGGAAAATCTCAAACTTCGTGCTAAGGTGACCCACTCTATCCGCAACTACTTGGATGAGTTGGAATTTATCGATGTGGAGACGCCATTCCTTTCTAAGTCAACACCAGAAGGGGCGCGTGACTATTTGGTGCCATCTCGTGTCAATAAAGGACATTTCTATGCTCTTCCTCAGAGCCCACAAATCACGAAACAGCTCTTGATGAATGCTGGTTTTGACCGTTACTACCAAATCGTCAAATGTTTCCGTGACGAGGACTTGCGTGGTGACCGCCAGCCTGAGTTTACTCAGGTCGACTTGGAAACGTCTTTCCTTACGGAGCAAGAGATCCAAGATATCACAGAAGGCTTGATTGCGCGCGTGATGAAGGAAACAAAAGGGATTGAAGTAACGCTTCCATTCCCTCGTATGAAGTACGACGATGCTATGGCCCTTTATGGTTCTGACAAGCCAGATACTCGTTTTGACATGTTGCTTCAGGACTTGACAGAAGTTGTCAAGGGTGTTGATTTTAAAGTCTTCTCAGAAGCACCTGCTGTTAAAGCCATTGTGGTCAAAGGAGCTGCAGATAACTACTCACGTAAAGATATCGATAAGATGACCGAAGTAGCTAAGCAGTACGGTGCTAAAGGTCTTGCTTGGGTCAAGGTGGTTGATGGAGAATTAAATGGACCAGTTGCCAAATTCTTGACTGGTATCCAAGCAGAATTGACTGCAGCACTTGGTCTTGGAGATAAGGATTTGGTTCTCTTTGTGGCGGATACGCTTGAGGTAGCTAATGCAACACTTGGTGCCCTTCGTGGACGTATTGCTAAAGAGCTTGGCTTGATTGATAACGATCAATTCAATTTCCTTTGGGTGGTTGACTGGCCAATGTTTGAATGGTCTGAAGAAGAAGGTCGTTACATGAGTGCCCACCATCCGTTTACCCTTCCACAGGAAGAGACAGCTCACGAATTAGAAGGTGATTTGGCTAAGGTTCGTGCCATTGCCTACGATATCGTTTTGAACGGTTATGAGCTTGGAGGTGGTAGCCTCCGTATCAACCAAAAAGACCTTCAAGAACGCATGTTCAAGGCTCTTGGTTTCTCAGCCGAAGAAGCAAATGACCAGTTTGGTTTCCTTCTTGAGGCTATGGACTATGGTTTCCCACCACACGGTGGTTTGGCGATCGGTCTTGACCGTTTTGTGATGCTCTTAGCAGGAGAAGAAAATATCCGTGAAGTCATTGCCTTTCCTAAGAACAATAAGGCAACCGATCCAATGACACAAGCTCCATCAACAGTCGCTCTCAAACAACTAGAGGAACTCAGCTTACAAGTAGAAGAAGATGAAACAAGCAAAACAAATTAAGCGGTGGCGCTATTATCTGCGCCGCTTTGCTTATCAGATAAAAATCTTACGAGTTTTACAAAGTATCTCTCGGGAAAAATATGATGAGAAAGTCTCGGCTTCTCTGGTTTATGGCTTTTTGTCAGCAGTAGCAGTCAATTTCTTTTTTCAACCAGGACACGTTTACTCCAGTGGTGCGACGGGTCTGGCACAGATTATCTCTGCCTTGAGTCATCACTGGTTTGGTTTTTACATTCCGATATCGCTAACCTTTTATGCTATCAATTTTCCGTTGATGATTTTAGCTTGGTATCAGATTGGGCATAAGTTTACAATCTTCACCTTTATCACAGTATCCATGAGTTCCCTCTTTATCCAGCTTGTGCCAGTTGTGACCTTGACAGAGGATCCCATTATCAATGCCCTTTTTGGGGGTGTTGTCATGGGCTTGGGGATTGGTTTTGCACTCCGTAACAATATTTCTAGCGGTGGTACAGATATCGTCAGTCTGACCATTCGGAAGAAAACGGGTAAGAATGTCGGTAGTATTTCTTTCCTGGTAAATGGAACCATCATGCTGATAGCAGGTTTGACCTTTGGTTGGAAATACGCCCTCTACTCCATGATTACCATCTTTGTCTCCAGTCGTGTGACAGACGCTGTCTTTACCAAGCAAAAACGCATGCAGGCCATGATTGTGACCAATAATCCTGACAAGGTAATCGCAAAAATCCATAAAAAATTGCACCGCGGAGCAACCATGATCCACGATGCAGAAGGAACCTATAATCATGAGAGAAAAGCAGTCTTGATTACAGTTATCACACGAGCAGAGTTTAATGATTTTAAACACATCATGAAACAAGTTGATCCGACAGCCTTTGTCTCTGTATCCGAAAATGTCCACATTCTAGGACGATTCGTAGAAACAGACAATTAATAATACTCAAAAGACCAGCCCTAAGGCTGGTCTTTATTTTTCGATAATTTTGTGTCCAATCAACTGGCGGTAACAAATCTGTTTATTGTTTTTAGCATCGTTGATGATCTGGAGAATGGTTTCAAAGGAAACGCGCCCGAGTTCTAAGCTATTGATATCCACATAGGCTGCCAAGTTCAGTTTAGGGTTGACCGAGTCAAAGCTGAGGACAGGGACATCCAGTTGGTGTTTTGCGATGTAATCACAGACCCCTGCAGCAAGAAGGCTATCAATAGTAATAATAGCATCAATATTTGGATCATGTTCGAAGAGAAGTTTACTAAAGCGATAACCACTATCTTCAAGAAATTCGGTCGCAAAGTAGGTCAGATTGGGATCAATAGGAAGTTGGTATTGTTTAAGAGCTAACTCATAACCCATTAGACGATCTTGTGTTACGAAAAGTTTTTTGGATCCTCCGATGAAGGCAATTCGCTTGCATCCTTTTTTGACGAAATATTCTGTCGCATCAAAACCTGCCTGGACATTGTCATTATCGACAAGCGGAATGAAGGGAGATAGAGATTTACCTAAGATAAGGAAAGGAAATTGTTCGTCTGCTACTAACTTAACCAACGGATCCTCTTCTTGGGCATAGAGGAAAATCAAACCATCTACACGCTTACCATAGACCATCTGAGAAATAGCTTTGAGCCGCTCTTTTGCATCTTTCCCCGTTGCAATCTGAATAGCATAGTGGTTCTCAGATGCCACTTGGGCGATCCCTCGTAGAACAGATGGGAAGAAAGGATTTTGGTAAAAGGCATCCGAGTCGTCAGGGAGCACCAGACCGATTACCTGAGTATAGCTACTTACCAAGCTACGAGCATTGAGATTGGGGTGGTAGTTGAGCTCCTTCATCGCCTTGCGAACTCGTTTTTTAGTTTCATCACTAATCGTTGATTTGTTTTGAATAACGCGGGTAACAGTTGAAGGTGAGACACCTGCTGCCTTGGCCACGTCTTTAATCGTAACGGGCATAAAAATCTCCTATTTATGATAATCTGGATCACGGAAGTGTGTCTTGTAAAAAATGGTGACCAGATAAAGAACAAAAAGAATGTTTTGTACAGTGACAAGGGTTGACATATTTTGGCCGAAAAGTCCCCAAATAAGCGTAATCAGAGTTGGTAATCCTAAACAGTTCAAGATAAAATGGTAGCACTCTTTAAAGGTCCTAAATGAAAAGAGTCGTGATTTTTTGGTGATATAAAGGAGAAGACTAGCTCCAAGAGAGACAATGAAGAAATTCAATCCAAAGAGGAAGCTAGCACCAAGGACGAGAAAGAGGCTGATATAGACACGGTTCTGTTGGTACCAGTCTTTAGAAATAGCCTGGGTCAAACTTTCCTTAGTCTGGAAACTCTCTGTTTGAATCGCGTGGTAGTGAATACGAGTCAGCTCCTTACTCTCCTTACTGATGACGAGTTCTTCCGTATCGAAATGAAGTTGTAGGTCCTCTGGCAATTCTTTGATTTGGCTTGGACCAATCAAAAGAGAAGGCTGCTGATTCTTCGTACCTGAGTAGTTCAGCTTTCCATCAACGATTTGTGCATTCTCTGACAAGTCCATGATCGCTTCATCTGTCAGTGGAGTGTAGACATTATCAATAAAAGTATCCAGTGGATACGTTTCCTGTGAGCTGTTTTGAATGGCAATTGGAACCATAGACAAACTGATGAGGAAAATGCTCGTAAAGAGAAGCTGAAACCAGTTGAGACCGAAACGTTTTGATAGGGGCTTACGAAATCCCCAGATACTAGTAAAATACGAGAATGGATATGGAAGCATAGGCATCTTTCTAAGAGTGTTTTCTATATGAGTATTATTATATAGAGAAATGTGCTTTATTTCAAGTCTAGCAAATCAATTCCTTATTTAAAGATGGTTTCAATAAGATTTGTAGAAGTGTGTCTAATCTTGTAGCTTTAGCAACAAGCTCCAAAATGAAAAAGGGTGGCGGGGATAAATTATCCCTTGTCGCCACCACTTGTAAGTCCTGAAACAAAGTTCTTTTGTAGGAAGAAGAAGAGAATACAGATTGGAAGGGCGATGAGGATAGCACCTGCTGAGAAGTAGGCGATCTTCATGTTTTTCACATTGCTAACGAAGGTTTGGAGACCGACGGCAACAGTAAAGTATTCTTTCTCACGAAGCAAGAAACTAGAGAGGATGTAGTCCCCGAAAGGTCCCATGAAGGCCCAGAGGGCTTGTACAGCCACCATTGGGCGAACAAGAGGGAGAACAATTTGCCAGAAGCGACGGAAGTGTCCTGCACCATCTAGTTTTGCAGATTCGTCAAGAGACATTGGCACGGTATCAAAGTAGCCTTTCATCAGCCAAGCGTTCATCGGGATACCTCCACCGACGTAGAGGAAGATGAGGAACCAGCTATGGTTAAGGGCGTTCAACATAAGTGCCATAACGAAGAAGGCTGTCAAAGCGGCCATGGTTGGCACCATTTGGATGATCAAGAAGAAGACCAAACTTTGCTTACGAGCCAAGAAGTTGTAACGACTGTAGGCGTAACCTGCAAGTACGATGATACTTGTTTGAACAGCCATTGTGATAAAGGCAATAATCAAAGTATTAAGGTACCAAGTGCCATACAAGGTTTCAGTGAAGAGCCCTTTAAAGTTATCAAAATTAAAGTCGATGTTGGTATCGAGTTTAAAGGCTGCGACGTTACCAGTCTTGAAGGCTGACATGATGGTAATCAAAAGTGGATAGATAATCACGATTGATAGACCAATCAAGTAGACGTAAGTGAGGGTTTGAGTCAGTCTACGTTTGAGTTTGATTGAGTTATTCATCTTAGACGTCCTCCATATCAAATGCGTGTAGTTTCTTGAATGCGATCATAGAGATAGAGATGACAATGATTGAGATAATCAAGGTAACAGCTGCCGCCATAGAGTATTGAGGAGATGTACCTGTTGTCAAACGGTAAATCCATGAAATCAAGATGTCAGTTGAACCGGCTCCGCCTCCGACAGTACCAGGACCTCCACCATTAAAGAGATACATGATAGAGAAGTTGTTAAAGTTGAAGGTGTATTGGCTGATCAATGTTGGTGCTGCAACAGCCAAGATCATAGGGAAAGTGATGTTGCGGAATTTTTGCCAAGCATTGGCACCATCGATGTAAGCCGCTTCGTAGAGGTCGTTAGGAATAGACTGTAAGATACCCAAGGTCAAAACGTAGATGTATGGGAATCCTAGCCAACCCTGCATCATAATCAAGGCAATCTTAGTCCAAGTTGGGTCTGTTTTCCAAGGGATAAGAGCTCCATCTAGGAATGGAAGGACCTTAGACAAAAGAGGCAAGACTTGGGTATTGATAGCACCAACACTATCATTAAACATATTTGAGAATGTCAAGATAGTGATGAAGGCTGGGACAGCCCAAGGAAGAAGGAAAATAACACCGAAGATACGTTTTCCTTTGATAAATGGTTGATTGGCAACGATTGCTGTAAAGATACCAATGACGATCTGCAAGGTAGAAGCAGCCAAGGCCCAAATAATGGTCCAAGAAAGAACAGAACCAAAGGCAGAACGGAAGGTACTCAAGCTCCAGATATTTGTGAAGTTCGTTAAACCAACCCAGTCCAACAATTTGTTTGGTGGCAAGTGTTGGAAGTCATAGTTTGTAAAGGCGATCATCAAGGTTACGATAACAGGAAAGATAATCGCAAAGGTCATCGCTACATACGATGGGATAATCAAAAGGTATGGGAATCCATTCTCATAAATGCCCTTAAGCATATCCTTGAAGGTATAAGCTACAGGAATACCATTGTTGATACGTTTAGCAGTCGTATGTGCGTCCTTGATATTAAAGATATAAAAGAGTAGGTAAACGACAACAAAGATAGAGTGAAAAGCACCACGAATTAGCATGAAAAGTGAATTATCACGACCGGGCTTTTCACCAAGTGTGATCAAATTGCTCAATTCAGGGCTTGCAAGTGTTAGAAAATACAGAACAAATAAAACGGTAACACCAAGGAAAATAAATCCTTTAGCTTTTTGTTTGTTATAAATTTGTCCTAAACCAGGAATGATTGACAGCAAGGCTGCTTTGCGAGGCTGTTGTTTTTCCATGATTACTCCTTTCATAGGATGCGAGATAAAACTCGGATTCGATCGTAAGATACGTGCGTATGATAATGAGCGTATCTATAAATTCAAAGGGGGATTTTGCTTCCACCCCCCTTGAACAAATCAACTATTCACCAAATTTTTGTTTGATTGTGTCCTTAATCAATGTTACAGCATCGTTAGCAGCTGTTTTCGCATCTTTCGTACCACTTACAGCTTCAAAGAGCATTGTTTTAGCTGGGTCCCAAACAGCTGACATTTGTGAGATGTTTGGCATTGGTTGAGCGTTCTTGAACTGTTCAATCACGGCTGTTGTCAACTCATCTTTTTTGCCTTCAGCATAAGTACGAGCTTCAGTATTAGCTGGGATTTCGTTTGTAGCGTCGTAGAACGCTTTTTGTTGTTCAGTTGATACAAGGAAGTCTACAAATTTTTGAGCTCCTTCAAGGTTCTTAGTGCTTGCTGGAATAACCCAAGCTTTACCACCACCAAATGTTTCATAGTTTTTACCGTTTGGAAGAGTTGGGATAGTCGCAACACCGTAGTTTACTTTAGCATCTTTGAATGCTTGAGCTTTCCAAGGACCATCGATGATAGCAGCAGTTTTACCTTCTTGAAATTGAGTTTGAATTAAGTTTGGAGCTCCTTCAGTATCTTGCATACCTTTAGGCCATTTTTCGTACCAAGATTTAGCATAGTTGATAGCTGTAATTGAACCTTCGTTTGCAAGTCCGATATCTTTAGGATCTTTACCGTTTTGGCCAAATACATAACCGCCATTACCAGCAAGAAGTCCGTATGAGTAGTAGAAGTTTGTCCAGTCAGCTAGGAAGGCAGTAGTTTTACCATCTTCACCAGCGAAAGCGTATTTGCTGTCTTTAGCAAGGTTTTCCAAATCAGCAAATGTTTTAGGAGCTTCTTTAAGCAAATCTTTGTTATAGTACAAAACGAGTGATTCGATAACAGCTGGAGCACCATAGACTTTACCACCAACAGTTACAAGTGATTTTGTTTTATCGTCTGTCTTTGCACCGTCGCTAAGAGTAACTTCTGAAAGTTGTCCGTCAGTACCAAGGCTACCTACACGGTCGTATGGAGCCATCATAACGTCAGCAGCTTTACCAGATTGGTTGTCTAGAGAAAGGTTGTCAAGACCACCCATTTGGTCCCCTGTTTTGATAGTAACTTTTACGCCAGATTCTTTTTCATAAGCTTTTGCAGCAGATTCAGCGAAGGCTTTATATTGGTCTTCAACGTAGAAAGTGAGTTCTTTTGCTTCTGAAGAGCTAGTATCAGCGGCCTTGTCGGCAGATTTGCTTCCGCAAGCTACTAAAAGCAAGCTAGCGAGAGTAGCAGTTCCGAGCACAGCAGCGCTCTTCATGAATTTAGATGACATAGTGTATTCCTCCTAAAGAATAACAGTTATAATTTATTCGGGAAACGCAAACGTTTTCCTTCATGAGCTTAGTATAGCACAAATAGAAAACGGTTGCAAGGTTTTTTTAAAAAAATTTTAAAAAATTTTTAAGGTTTGGAAGTGGATATAATTGCTTTTAATAGGAAGAAAACATCCTAAACGCTGATTTTTTTATTTTGTGAAAACCAAGGGAAACGATTGCGTTAATCTAGCCCGATTTTCAGAAAATAGAGCAGATGTTCGGAATGAATTATCTTAAATCAGAAAATCTTTAAAAATTTTTTCGCTTATTTCGTAAAATATTAGTGGGAATAAGTTTTAGTTAGATAAAAATAATTCAAAAAAATTTTTAAAAACGCTTGCATTTGTCTTTGAAATACGCTATACTTAATTCAACGCAAACGTTTGCGCCTTAATTGCGCAGCGTTTTATAACAAACACATGAGGTGCTATTATGAAAAAACGTCAAAGTGGTGTGTTGATGCACATCTCTTCTCTGCCAGGAGCATACGGGATTGGATCATTTGGTCAGACTGCCTATGATTTCGTTGATTTCTTGGTTCGCACGAAGCAACGTTACTGGCAAATCCTCCCTCTTGGGACAACAAGCTATGGAGATTCTCCATACCAATCATTCTCAGCCTTTGCTGGAAATACGCATTTTATCGACCTTGATATCTTGGTAGAGCAAGGCTTGCTCGAAGCTAGTGACCTTGAAGGTGTTGACTTTGGTAGCGATGCATCTGAAGTTGACTATGCGAAGATTTATTACGCACGTCGTCCGCTTTTAGAAAAAGCAGTTAAACGCTTCTTGGAAGTGGGTGATGTCAAAGATTTTGAGAAGTTTGCTCAAGACAACCAATCATGGCTCGAGCTCTTCGCGGAGTATATGGCGATTAAAGAGCATTTTGACAATCTTGCTTGGACAGAATGGCCAGATGCAGATGCTCGTGCCCGTAAAGCTTCAGCACTTGAAAGCTACCGTGAGAAATTGGCAGACAAGTTGGTTTACCACCGTGTGACTCAATACTTCTTCTTCCAACAATGGTTGAAGTTGAAAGCCTACGCTAACGACAACCACATCGAGATTGTTGGAGATATGCCAATCTACGTAGCGGAAGATTCAAGCGACATGTGGGCAAATCCACATCTATTCAAGACAGATGCCAGTGGTAAAGCGACTTGCATCGCAGGATGCCCACCAGATGAGTTTTCTGCCACTGGTCAGCTTTGGGGGAACCCAATCTACGACTGGGAAGCAATGGATAAAGATGGTTACAAATGGTGGATTGAACGCTTGCGCGAAAGCTTCAAGATCTACGATATCGTTCGTATCGACCACTTCCGCGGTTTCGAATCTTACTGGGAAATTCCTGCTGGTTCCGATACAGCGGCACCTGGTAAATGGGTGAAAGGTCCTGGCTACAAACTCTTTGCAGCCGTTAAGAAAGAACTTGGTGAGCTAAATATCATCGCAGAAGACCTTGGCTTCATGACAGATGAAGTGATCGAGTTGCGCGAACGTACTGGCTTCCCAGGAATGAAGATTCTTCAGTTTGCCTTCAACCCAGAAGACGAAAGTATCGATAGCCCACACTTGGCGCCAGCTAACTCTGTTATGTACACAGGAACACACGATAACAATACGGTTCTTGGTTGGTACCGTAATGAGATCGACGATCCAACTCGTGAATACATGACTCGTTACACGAACCGTAAAGAGTACGAAACAGTGCCACACGCTATGCTTCGTACAGTCTTTTCATCCGTTAGCTTCATGGCTATTGCCACTATGCAAGACTTGCTAGAACTAGATGAGTCAGCTCGTATGAACTTCCCATCTACTCTTGGTGGAAACTGGTCATGGCGTATGACAGCAGATCAACTCACACCAGCTGTTGAAGAAACTTTGCTTGACTTGACTACAATTTATCGCCGAATGAATGAAAATTTGGTAGAATTAAAAAAATAAGACATTATCAGGAGACACATAAACATGTTACCATTAAAAGAATTTGTACAAAAGCGTTACAATAAAACCATTGCAGAATGTAGCAATGAAGAGCTTTACCTTGCTCTTCTCAACTACAGCAAACTTGCTAGCAGTCAAAAACCAGTCAACACTGGTAAGAAAAAAGTTTACTACATCTCAGCTGAGTTCTTGATTGGTAAACTCTTGTCAAATAACTTGATTAACCTTGGCCTTTACGACGATGTGAAAAAAGAACTTGCAGCTGCAGGTAAAGACTTGATCGAAGTCGAAGAAGTAGAATTGGAACCATCACTTGGTAACGGTGGTTTGGGACGTTTAGCAGCATGTTTTATCGACTCAATCGCTACACTTGGTTTGAATGGTGACGGTGTTGGTTTGAACTACCACTTCGGTCTTTTCCAACAAGTTCTTAAAAACAACCAACAAGAAACGATTCCTAACGCTTGGTTGACTGACCAAAACTGGTTGGTTCGCTCAAGTCGTAGCTACCAAGTGCCATTTGCACACTTCACATTGACATCTACTCTTTACGATATCGATGTACCTGGTTACAAGACAGCTACTAAAAACCGCTTGCGTTTGTTTGACTTGGATTCAGTTGATTCTTCTATCATCGAAGATGGTATCAACTTTGACAAGACAGATATCGCTCGCAACTTGACTCTCTTCCTTTACCCAGACGATAGCGACAAGCAAGGTGAATTGCTCCGTATCTTCCAACAATACTTCATGGTTTCAAACGGTGCACAATTGATCATCGACGAAGCAATCGAAAAAGGAAGCAACTTGCATGACCTTGCGGACTACGCAGTTGTACAAATCAACGATACTCACCCATCAATGGTGATTCCTGAATTGATCCGTCTTTTGACTGCACGTGGTATCGAGCTTGACGAAGCGATCTCAATCGTTCGCAGCATGACTGCCTACACTAACCACACAATCCTTGCTGAAGCCCTTGAAAAATGGCCTCTTGAATTCTTGCAAGAAGTGGTTCCTCACTTGGTACCAATCATCAAAGAATTGGACCGCCGTGTGAAAGCAGAATACAAAGATCCAGCTGTTCAAATCATCGATGAGAGCGGACGTGTTCACATGGCTCACATGGATATCCACTATGGATACAGTGTTAACGGGGTTGCTGCTCTTCACACTGAAATCTTGAAGAACTCAGAGTTGAAAGCTTTCTACGACATCTACCCAGAAAAATTCAATAACAAAACAAACGGTATCACATTCCGTCGTTGGCTTATGCATGCCAACCCAAGACTGTCTCACTACTTGGATGAGATTATTGGCCGTGGTTGGCACCATGAAGCAGATGAGCTTGAAAAACTCTTGTCATACGAAGACAAGGCTGCTGTCAAAGAAAAATTGGAAAGCATCAAGGCTCACAACAAACGTAAATTGGCTCGTCACTTGAAAGAGCACCAAGGTGTGGAAATCAATACAAACTCTATCTTTGATATCCAAATCAAACGTCTTCACGAGTACAAACGCCAACAAATGAACGCTTTGTATGTCATCCACAAATACCTTGATATCAAGGCTGGCAACATCCCTGCTCGCCCAATCACAGTCTTCTTTGGTGGTAAAGCAGCTCCTGCCTACACAATTGCCCAAGACATCATTCACTTGATCCTTTGCTTGTCAGAAGTGATTGCAAATGATCCAAAAGTAGCACCACACTTGCAAGTAGTTATGGTTGAAAACTACAACGTTACTGCAGCAAGCTTCTTGATTCCAGCATGTGATATCTCTGAACAAATTTCACTTGCATCTAAAGAAGCTTCAGGTACTGGTAACATGAAATTCATGTTGAACGGAGCTTTGACTCTTGGTACTATGGACGGAGCTAACGTGGAAATTGCTGAGTTGGTTGGCGACGACAACATCTACATCTTTGGAGAAGATTCAGAAACTGTTATTGACCTTTACGCAAAAGCAGCTTACAAGTCAAGCGAATTCTACGCACGCAAAGCCATCAAACCATTGGTTGACTTCATCGTCAGCGACGCTGTTCTTGCAGTAGGTAAGAAAGAACGCTTGGAACGTCTTCACAAGGAATTGATCAACAAAGACTGGTTCATGACTCTCCTTGACTTGGAAGACTACATCAAGGTGAAAGAGCAAATGCTTGCTGACTACGAAAACCGTGACGCATGGTTGGATAAAGTCATCGTCAACATTGCCAAAGCAGGATTCTTCTCATCTGACCGTACAATTGCTCAGTACAACGAAGATATCTGGCACTTGAACTAAGATACATTACATCAGATTGTAAAACAAAACGCATCTATTTAAGGTGCGTTTTTTCATATTTAAACTAATTTACAGTGCTTTTCCGACCAGAATCTCTGCTTCGATAGTAATCTCTGTCAGTTGGCTCCAGTCAATCTTGGTCTGGTCAACATGAAAGAGAAGGGGCGTCATGGCAAGCAAAGCTTGGCGTTGCTCAGCCGTGATAGGTTTGGTCAGAGAGGCCGTTTGGCTAGATTGAATGCTGAAATGTTCCTGGAAATGTTCTTTGATATCTTGGTTGGAATAGTCCTTCTTTGTCAGCTGGTCTTGCACCATTTGGCGGATTTCTTTGAGGTGATTTTCAGTCGGGATGACCTTAATCAAGATGCCGTCTTTTGATAATACTCTTTGAAATTCTCCGTAGTTGGCAGGCGAGAAGATATCGAGCAGGATATCCATACTAGCGTCTTTTATAGGAAGACGAGCTAGGTCACCAACAAACCAATTGACTGCCCAGTTGGGTTCACTCTTAGCAGCGATTTGGACGGAATCTTTAGAAATATCAAAGGAATAGAAGATTTTGTCAGAGTGACTTTCTTGGAGTTTTCGAGAGTAGAATCCCTCGCCACAGCCGATATCTAAAATTGTTTGGTTAGTTTTAGAATTTGTAAGCAGGTCTGAGATGGTTTCTAAAATAGTTTGATAAAAACCAGCTTCTAGGATTTGTTGACGGTTTTGAAAATTTTCCTTGTCATAGTTGGTGGATTGTTTGATTTGCGGTGCCAGATTGACATAGCCGAATTTTGCCAGATCAAAAGAATGGCGGTTGCTACACTTAAGGCTAGACTCTACCAAGGTGAGATCTTCTTGGCAGATGGGGCAGGAAAAGGAACTAGCAGTAGCAAAACGTTGAAGTTTTGGTTTGAGGTTTGTATTCATAGTTTAAGTGTATCAAAAGAGGCAAATGAAAGCAACCTTAGGAATAAGTAGATGGGAGATTCAGTAGAAATAAAATTAATTCTCCAATTTATAGAATGAAATTGCTTTTATATCTAAATTGCTATATAATAATGATAAGGAGGAAATAAGTATGTTAAAAGAAGTATTAAGCGTCGCAAAAGTTGCGAAAAAATCATCACTCTTTTTGGGTGGTGTAGCATTTGGCACTCTTGGTTTGAAAATCTTAGCAAGTAAGGAAGCTAAAAAAGGTTATTCTAAAGCTTTGGCTAAAGCTTACAAATTGAAAGATGAATTGGATGCATCTGTTTCCATTGTAAAACAACATGGAGACGATGTCTTGCAAGATGCTAAATATTTGTATGAGCAAGAGAAAAAAGAAGAGCAATTAGATAGCCTGATAGGGGAATAATATGTCTTTTAAAGTGCTACATAGAGGATACCAACATATCCGACTATCATCTTCTTTTTCACTCACCTTGGATATTCAAGACTATCTTCGTTCCTTGGCGAGAGATGAAAAGGGAATTGAGTCTATCCAGTTTTACATGGATCAACAGCACTTTACTCTACGTATAAAAGAAGGCTTTTCTGTATTAGATAATGCAGAAGCCTTTTTAAAAAGAATTGATAGAGGGAAAGTTTCTGAGTTGATGACTCTTCCCATTCGTAGAGAAGATAGTGCCTATTCTATTGTTTCAGGTGCAGCGATTAAGCGTGTGCTTTTTCGTAGTCTTGTACCGTCTCCTATTCGCTATATATGGACTTGTTATCAGGCTCTGGGGTATGTCAAAGAAGCTTATCAGACCCTAGCGCGTAAGGAACTAACGATGGAGGTTTTGGACTGTTCGGCGATTTTATTGTCCTTGTTCATGAATCAATCCAAGACTGCTAGCAACATCATGTTTATGCTTGATTTGGGGAATCATTTAGATCAGTGGTCCTTGAAAAAAACTGCAACAGATTTAGAACAGAGTCTTCTTGCAAAAGAGAGCGATGTATTCCTAGTACAGGGCGATACGGTTGTTAGTATCAAGAGTTCCGATGTTCAAATAGGAGATGTTTTGGTCTTATCTCAAGGAAATGAAATTCTGTTTGATGGACAAGTAGTTTCAGGTTTAGGTATGGTCAACGAAAGTTCCTTGACGGGAGAGAGTTTTCCAGTTGAAAAAAGAGAGTCTGATTTGGTTTGTGCAAATACAGTATTAGAAACTGGAGAGTTACGCATTCGTGTAACCGATAATCAGATGAACAGCCGGGTTTTACAACTGATTGAGTTGATGAAGAAATCTGAAGAAAACAAGAAAACGAAACAACGCTATTTCATCAAAATGGCGGACAAGGTCGTCAAATATAATTTCTTGGGGGCTGGACTGACTTACCTATTGACAGGTTCTTTTTCTAAGGCTATTTCTTTCCTATTGGTCGATTTCTCCTGCGCTTTGAAAATCTCTACTCCTGTAGCTTATTTGACAGCTATCAAGGAGGGGTTGAACCGTGAAATGGTGATTAAGGATGGAGATGTTTTGGAGAAATATCTGGAAGTTGATACTTTCTTGTTTGATAAGACGGGAACAATCACAACTAGCTATCCGATAGTTGAAAAGGTGTTACCTTTTGGAGACTATAGTGAGGAAGATATTCTCAGAATCAGTGCCTGTCTTGAGGAACACATTTATCATCCTATTGCTAATGCCATCGTCAAGCAAGCTGAGATAGAGGGGATTGAACATGAGGAAATGCATGGGAAACTCCAATATATCGCAAGCAAGGGGATCAAATCTCATATAGATGGCCAACCAGTTCTTATTGGGAATTATGTCTTGATGCAGGATGAGCAGATTCATATCAGTTCAGAACAAAATGCTTTAATTGAAGAGTACAAGAGTCACTACAATCTCTTATTCTTGGCTTATCAGAATGAATTGATTGGAATGTTCTGCATTCATACTCCTTTGAGAAAAGAAGCAAAAACAGCCTTGGATAAACTTAAGGCACAGGGGAAAAAATTGATTCTGGCAACAGGGGATACCTCGGTTAGGACAGAGGAATTAGTCAAAGATTTGCCCTTTGATCAGGTATATACAGACTTGAAACCTGATGGGAAATTTGAGTTAGTAGAGGAACTGCAGAAAGCAGGTCACACTATTTTGATGGTTGGAGATGGATTGAATGACTCAGCGGCTCTAACCCTATCAGATATCGGTGTGGTGATGAATGAGAGTGCAGATATTTCTAAGCAGATGAGTGATATCTTATTGTTAGATAATCGTTTGGATTTCTTCCAAGAGTTGGATTCGCTATCATCATCTTTGCAAACACTCATTAAGAAGAATATTCAAGATACCGTTGTCGTAAATAGTAGTTTGATTGGCTTTGGCTTGTTTAACTGGCTCAGTCCTTCAAATCTCTCTATCTTACATAATCTAACAACCTTACGCATTGTACTGCGTAGCCTGTCTATTAAGGGATAGGTGGGGACTATTCACAGCAAAAAGGAGTTACCTTTCTCGAGGTTAACTCCTTTGTTTATAGGTAAATGTTGAACAATTTAGTAAGTCAATACAAAGTATTTTTTCTTCCCACGACGGATAACAGTCAGTTCGTTTTCGAGCTTGTCTGCGTCGCTTAAGACATAGTCAAGGTCTTGGATGCGGTCGCCGTTGACGTAGATGGCTCCATTTTGAACATCTTCACGGGCTTGGCGTTTTGAGTTAACCACACCAGATGACACGAGGAGTTCCACGATGTTGTGGTTTTCGTCTGCTTGAACTTGGTAGTTTGGCACTCCACGAAGTCCTTGTTTGAGTTCTTTGACAGAGAGGTTTTTGATGTTTCCTGCAAAGAGTTGCTCAGTGATGTTAAGGGCTTCCTTGTAGGCTTCTTCTCCGTGAACAAGTGTCACGACTTCACGAGCCAAGACTTTTTGAGCCAAGCGTTCGTGTGGAGCTGCTTCAAATCGTTTTCGGATGTCTTCAATTTCATCCAGTGACAAGAAGGTAAAGATCTTCAAGAAGCGAACAGCGTCAGCATCCATCACGTTCATCCAGAATTGGTACATTTCGTATGGAGAAGTCTTTTCAGGGTTAAGCCAAACTGCGTTTCCTTCTGATTTACCAAATTTCTTACCAGTTGCGTCTGTGATGAGTGGAACAGTGATCACGTGACCAGTCTTGTCAGCCTTACGACGAAGCAATTCGGTACCAGCTGTCATATTTCCCCACTGGTCAGAACCACCGATTTGTAGGGTTACGTTGTGCTCTTGGTTAAGGACAAAGAAGTCGTAACCTTGCATGATTTGGTAAGCAAACTCAGTGTAAGAAATCCCTGTCTCGATCCGTTTTTTTACAGACTCCTTACTCATCATGTAGTTGACAGTGAAGTATTTTCCGACGTCACGGAGGAAGTCAATGAAGCTGATGCTGCCAAACCAGTCGTAGTTGTTGACCATGACAGCCTTGTTTTCGCCATTTTCAAAGTCAAGAAAACGGGAAAGTTGTCCTTGGATAGACTTGACCCAGCCCTCTACTGTGTCTTTTGTTTGGAGACTACGCTCAGCATCTTTGAAGGACGGATCTCCGATGAGACCTGTAGCACCGCCAACGAGCGCATATGGTTTATGACCTGCTAACTGCAAGCGACGACTTGTCAAGATTGCGACAAGGTGGCCTAGGTGAAGGCTGTCAGCAGTTGGATCGTAGCCAGTATAATAAGAAACTTGACCTTCTTCTAGGGCTTTACGCAAAGCTTCTTCATCAGTCGTTTGAAAAATCAAACCACGCTCTTTTAGCTCATCAAAAATGTGCATGTGTCTTTTCTCCTTTATAAAATATTGTTTCTACCTATTGTATCACAAACTCGGACAATAGCCTAGTGGAATAGGGAAGAAAGTGGCTATTTTATTGAAAGTTTCCCTTTTATGGTATAATAGAGAAAGCGAGGACATTCATGAAAGAAAGAATTAATGAATTAAAAACAAAAATGCTGCATTTTTTCCAGCAACTAACTGCTAAATGGAAGAAAAAGCAAGCAAGTAAAAAGACTGATAAGAAAGTAGCCTCTTCTGACAGAGTCAAAAGGGTGGGGACTATTTTCGCTAAGATTTTGAGTGCTCTTAAAGTGACCTTCAACACTCTTTTTATCATAGCCTTTATCGGAGGTCTTTTGGGAGCGGGTGTGGCCATGGGTTATGGGGTTGCTCTATTTGACAAGGTCCAAGTCCCTCAAGCAGAAGAGTTGGTCAAGCAAGTGAAGGATATTGCCTCTATCTCAGAAATCACTTATTCTGACGGCAGTACCATTGCTTCGATTGAGGGTGATTTGTTGCGCACTTCAGTCGCTTCAGGTGCTATTTCGGATAATCTTAAAAAGGCTATCATTGCGACAGAGGACGAGAATTTCAACGAGCACAAGGGAGTCGTGCCTAAGGCCGTTATTCGTGCGACCTTGGGAACCTTTGTCGGTCTAGGGTCGTCCAGTGGTGGTTCGACCTTGACCCAGCAGGTTATCAAGCAACAAGTGGTGGGGGACGCTCCCACTCTAGCTCGTAAGGCCAAAGAGATTATTGATGCTTTAGCTTTAGAGCGGGCTATGGGTAAGGATGAGATTTTAACAACCTACCTCAACATTGCTCCTTTTGGTCGCAATCATAAAGGCCAAAATATTGCAGGTGCCCAACAGGCCGCAGAAGGGATCTTTGGGGTTAAGGCTTCGGATTTAACGGTCCCTCAAGCAGCCTTTATCGCAGGATTGCCACAGAGCCCAATTAGTTACTCCCCTTATGAATCTGACGGTAGTATGAAGAGCGAGGAGGATTTGGCTCTGGGGATCAAACGGGCTAGAGATGTTCTCTATAATATGTACCGGACAGGGGCTCTAAGTCAGGAAGATTACGACAAGTACAAGGATTATGATTTTAAGAAAGACTTCTTACCATCTGGTAGTGTCAGTGGTACTTCGCGTGACTATCTCTACTTCGCAACCTTGGCAGAAGCTACTGATCGGATGTATGACTATCTGATTCAGAGAGATAATGTTTCTGTACAAGAGCAAAAGAATGAATCCATCCAGAAAGCTTATCGTGATTTAGCGACTAAGGAAATTGAAAATGGTGGATATAAGATTACGACAACTATCAATAAAAATGTTCATGCTGCGATGCAAAATGCGGTGGCAACCTACGGCTATCTGCTAGATGATTCGACAGGACAGCCTGAGGTGGGGAATGTCCTCATGGACAACCAAACGGGAGCTATTCTTGGGTTTGTCGGTGGTCGCAATTATCAAAAAAATCAGAATAACCATGCTATCGATACAAAACGTTCCCCTGCCTCAACTACTAAGCCGATATTGGCTTACAGTATTGCCATCGACCAAGGTTTGATGGGAAGTGCAAGTATCTTATCAAACTATCCAACCAACTTTTCAAACGGCAATCCTATCATGTATGTCAATAGTCCTGGTACAGGGATGATGACGTTAGGGGAGGCCCTTAACTACTCATGGAATATCCCAGCCTACTGGACTTATCGTACACTTCGAGAGAAGGGTGTTGATGTTAAAGGCTATATGGAAAAAATGGGTTACGAAATCCCAGAATATGGTATTGAGAGTTTACCGATGGGCGGAGGAATTGACGTTACAGTTGCTCAGCATACCAACGGATATCAGACTCTGGCCAACAACGGAGTTTACCATAAGAAATATATGATTGCGAAGATCGAGTCAACAGATGGTCGAGTGGTTTATGAACATAAAGATAAACCTGTCCAAGTTTACTCAAAAGCGACAGCGACCATCATGCAAAGTTTGCTTCGCGATGTTATTTCATCTCGGATTACCTCAAGTTTCCAGACAGACTTGGCTACCATCAATCCAAGCCTCGCTAGCGCCGACTGGATTGGAAAAACTGGTACAACCAATGAAGATGAAAATATGTGGCTTATGCTTTCTACGCCACGCTTGACCTTGGGTGGCTGGCTAGGTCACGATGACAACCGCCCGCTAGCCAAAGGGGCGGGCCACTACCGCAATGCCAACTATATGGCCCACTTGGTTAATGCTATTCAACAAGCAAAACCTGGAATTTGGGGGAATGAGCGCTTTAATCTTGACTCAAGTGTGACCAAGTCACAAGTTCTAAAGTCGACAGGGGAGAAACCGGGCAAGGTTTCAATTAATGGCAAAGAAGTTAACGTTTCCGGTTCTACCGTAACAAGTTACTGGGCTACTAAAGAAGGGGCGCCAGTAACCACCTATCGCTTTGCTATTGGAGGAAGCGATGCAGATTATCAGAATGCTTGGAAGAATATTCTAGGAAGTATTCCTGCAGTAACTTCTCCAAGCTCAAGTAGCAGTTCGGGAACAACAAGCTCGAGTGGAAATACTCAGAGTGGCTCTTCAGGACGTTCACGTCTGTTTAATCGCTAAGATAGAGTAGCAGCAAGGTTAGTAATTTCTCCTTGTTGCTACTTTTTTCTTGGTTGGTTTCGTGTTACAATAGGAGTATGAATCATTATCAGAAAAAGATTGTTAAGGGAACACTATACTCGCTACTCTCAGGCCTAATCTGGGGGATCTGTGGGATTTTAGGAGAGTATTTTTTCACTCATTATCCAGTGTCTTCTGGATGGATTACTTCTATGCGTTTACTAGTGGCGGGGAGTTTGGTTTTAGGTTTATCTGCTTTTCAGTTGCGTAGCCACTTGTTGGACATCTGGCGTGATAAAAAAAATTATCTACCTTTTTTAGCCTATGCTATTCTAGGTATTTTTTCTGTGCAGTTTTTCTTTTATCTCTGCGTTGAGTATTCCAATGCGACGACGGCAACCATTTTGCAATTTATCAGCCCAGTTTTTATCCTGTTTTACAATCGAACCATTTACCAGAAGAAGGCTTCGATTACAGCTGTTTTCTATGTTTTGATTGCCATGCTAGGTGTTTTTTTGATGGCTACAAAAGGGGATTTGTCCCAGTTGTCCATGACACCTTTGGCTCTAGTGACAGGTTTGCTCAGTGCAGTAGGGGTCATGTTTAATGTTATCCTGCCTCAGCGTTTTGCACGGCGCTACGGTTTCGTTCCGACTGTTGGTTGGGGGATGATTCTGGCAGGGCTCTTTAGTAATTTCCTTTATCCTATTTATCAGATAAGTTTTCAAGTGGATTTGGTAAGTGTGCTGATTTGTCTGACGATTGCCGTGTTTGGCACCGCTTTTGCCTTCTTCCTATCTATGAAGGCTGTGTCACTCGTTTCCCCGTTGGTTGTATCGGTGGTAAGTGCTAGCGAACCTCTTTCTTCAGCTTTATTAAGTGTTCTTTTTCTGGGATTGGTCATGGATGGTTTTTTGGCTTTAGCTATGGTGTTGATTATCGTTCCGATGATTTTCTTATCTGTAGAAGAAGCAAAACAAGCCAAGTAAAGATGCTTATTTGATAGTTGAGGCTTCAAATTTGAAGCCTTTTTTGGTAGAATAGGTATCATTATAACGAACCAGGAGGCACCTATGACTGCTACAAAAATGAACGCTCAAGAAATTATCCAATTTATCGCCAATGCTGAAAAGAAAACCAGTGTTAAAGTAACCTTTGAAGGACAACTCGCAACTGCTGTGCCTAGCTCTGTTGTCAAACTAGGAAATGTTTTATTCGGAGACTGGAAGGATGTCGCTCCGCTTCTTGAAGGTTTAGTAGAAAATCAAGATTACGTTGTCGAGCAAGATGCTCGTAATTCTGCAGTTCCTTTGCTAGACAAACGTGCTATCAATGCTCGTATCGAGCCAGGTGCTATTATCCGTGACCAGGTTGAAATTGGTGACAATGCTGTTATCATGATGGGAGCTGTTATCAATATCGGTGCTGAAATTGGTGCTGGAACCATGATTGACATGGGTGCCATCCTTGGAGGTCGTGCTATCGTTGGAAAAAACAGCCACGTTGGTGCAGGTGCAGTTTTGGCAGGTGTGATTGAGCCAGCTAGTGCTGAACCAGTCCGTGTCGGAGACAATGTTCTTATCGGTGCCAATGCAGTGGTTATCGAAGGAGTTCAAATCGGCAGTGGTTCAGTTGTCGCTGCAGGAGCTATCGTTACCCAAGATGTCCCAGAAAATGTGGTTGTAGCAGGTGTTCCGGCTCGTATCATCAAAGAGATTGATGCCCAAACCCAACAAAAAACAGCGCTTGAGGATGCGCTTCGTACCTTGTAATTGTAAAAGTAAAAAAGAGGCGGAACCCTTTTTCCAGCCTCTTTCTTCTATATAGGAGGACAGATAGATGTTAGATTTGATTCAGACTAGACGAGATTTACACCAGATTCCAGAGATTGGCTTGGAGGAATTCAAGACTCAGGCTTATTTGCTGGATGTGATTGAGAAATTGACTACGGGCAAGGATTTTGTTCAAATTCGTACTTGGCGAACAGGGATTTTGGTCTACCTGCAGGGAAGTCAGCCGGAGCGAACCATTGGTTGGCGAACAGACATTGATGGTCTGCCTATTGTCGAACA
This sequence comes from Streptococcus sp. 517s, assembly GCF_054445985.1. Taxonomy (NCBI): domain Bacteria; kingdom Bacillati; phylum Bacillota; class Bacilli; order Lactobacillales; family Streptococcaceae; genus Streptococcus; species Streptococcus sp. 517s. The sequence continues at coordinate 72,649 of NZ_CM136847.1, forward strand.
AACAGGTCTACCTTTTGCTTCTCAGCACCAAGGTCGCATGCATGCTTGTGGTCATGATTTTCATATGACGATTGCCTTGGGCTGTCTCGAACGCGCCCTTGAGGAGCAAGCAAAGAACAATCTGCTCTTCCTATTTCAGCCTGCTGAAGAAAATGAAGCTGGTGGGATGCTCATGTATGAGGATGGTGCTTTTGGAGATTGGTTGCCAGACCAATTTTATGGTCTCCATGTTCGTCCAGATCTGAAAGTCGGACAGATTGCGACCAATACACACACTCTCTTTGCAGGGACCTGTGAGGTGAAGATTCGCTTCAAAGGAAAAGGAGGACACGCAGCTTTTCCGCATGAAGCCAATGACGCCTTGGTTGCTGCTAGTTACTTTGTAACCCAGGTGCAGTCAGTTGTCAGCCGCAATGTTAATCCAATCGAGGGAGCGGTGGTGACCTTTGGTGTTTTCCAAGCTGGAACAACCAACAATGTCATTACAGACACAGCCTTTTTACACGGAACCATTCGCGCCTTGACTCAGGAAATGAGCCTCTTGGTACAAAAAAGAGTCAAGACAGTCGCAGAAGGGGTTGCAGCAGCCTTTGATATGGAAGTCGAAGTAGAACTCAAGCAAGGAGGCTACCTACCTGTGGAGAACAATCCAGCCTTGGCGCGTGAACTGATGGACTTTTTTGAAGAGAAAGACGGAATCGAGTTGATTGATATCGAGCCTGCTATGACTGGTGAGGACTTTGGTTATCTTCTTTCGAAGGTAGATGGCGTTATGTTCTGGCTAGGTATCGATAGTCCCTACGCCCTTCATCACCCTCAGATGAGTCCTAAGGAAGATGCCATAGCCATTGGGGTAGATGCAGTCTCTAGTTTCCTGAAAAAGAAGGCAGCAGAGTAGAGGAATTGTCTATGAAAGCAGAACTACGCAAGCAAGTCTTGCAAGAAATGAAGACTCTATCTCAGGAACAAAAACAGGCTATGGATCGAGCTTTAACTGAGCGATTTTTAAAGCATCCCTTTTACCAAGAAGCCAAGACCATCGCAACCTATCTCTCCTTCCCTCATGAATTTCAAACGCAGGAACTGATCGAGCAGGCGCTGAAGGACGGCAAGAAGGTCCTGATACCCAAAACCTATCCCAAGGGGCGCATGGAGTCTGTGGTCTATCATCCGCAGCAGTTGGCAAAAACTTCCTTTGGTTTACTGGAACCGCAAGGAGACTTGGAAGTGGTGGAACCGTCTCAGATTGATTTAATTCATGTTCCGGGTTTGGCTTTTACAACAGAGGGCTATCGGATCGGATATGGTGGAGGATATTATGACCGCTATCTGGAACATTTTGCTGGGCATACCATGAGTACAATCTATCCTTGTCAAGTTCAGGAGTTTAACTTTGAAAACCATGATATTCCCGTACAGGAGGTGCTAACCTATGAAGGAAATCTTTGATAAACGCTACTCTGTGACTAGTTTTTTTCTCCTAGTGACTGGCTTTGTATTTCTACTGATGCTGATTACTACGGGTATCAACTTTGATCAAGCCAAAACTCTGTTTCAGTTTGGAGCTATGTATGGACCGATCATTCGCCTGTTCCCAGAGCAGATTTGGCGCTTATTTTCGGCTATATTTGTGCATATTGGATGGGAGCATTTCATTGTCAATATGATTTCACTCTACTTTCTTGGACAACAGGTGGAGGAGATTTTCGGCTCTAAGCAGTTCTTCTTTCTCTATCTTTTATCTGGAATGATGGGTAATCTCTTTGTGTTTGCATTTACACCGAAAGTTGTCGCTGCTGGGGCATCCACTTCTCTCTATGGATTATTTGCTGCGATTATCGTTTTGCGCTATGCGACTCGCAGCCCCTATATCCAGCAGTTAGGGCAATCCTACCTGACGCTTTTCGTGATCAATATCATTGGAAGTATTGTGATTCCAGGAATCAGCCTAGCAGGGCATATTGGTGGCGCAGTAGGCGGTGCCTTTCTAGCAGTCATCTTCCCAGTTAAATGGGAGAGAAAGATGTATAGTACCAGCCAGCGAATCGGGGCAACCGTACTTTTTATCGCACTAGCCGTTTTCCTTTGCTATAAGGGAATGACCTATGTGTAAGGGGGAATAGTTAAAAAGCTACTCAAAAAATGAGTAGCTTTTTTTGGAACCATTCGAAACAACACAGCTCTAAAACTGAATATATCGAGGCTAACAAACAAAATCTGTTTTGGAACCATTCGAAACAACACAGCTCTAAAACACACGCAAGACATTTCAAGCGCTGCTATTGGTTTTGGAACCATTCGAAACAACACAGCTCTAAAACGGTCTTGTGCTGGGTAGTTTGGCACTTCCTGTTTTGGAACCATTCGAAACAACACAGCTCTAAAACGCACCCTTGCCGTCATAAATTTAGGAATAAGTTTTGGAACCATTCGAAACAACACAGCTCTAAAACTCATTGTTACTCCTTTTAAAATAGGAGGGCGGTTTTGGAACCATTCGAAACAACACAGCTCTAAAACTAGAGATATACGCACTATTAAACGTGGAGAGTTTTGGAACCATTCGAAACAACACAGCTCTAAAACCACTGTCTCCACCGAACCAAGCAAAATGATGTTTTGGAACCATTCGAAACAACACAGCTCTAAAACAACCTAACTTCTTAGAATGTTTAACGCTCAGTTTTGGAACCATTCGAAACAACACAGCTCTAAAACCGCTAAGTCCCCATTTAGCACCAAGCTCTTGTTTTGGAACCATTCGAAACAACACAGCTCTAAAACACGCAATGATACTCGTATTCTTGCGATCGTGTTTTGGAACCATTCGAAACAACACAGCTCTAAAACCATCCCATGAACTTTCAAATTTCAGTTTTCGTTTTGGAACCATTCGAAACAACACAGCTCTAAAACCCTCAGTTTCCGTTCTCAGTTCCCAGTTCTGTTTTGGAACCATTCGAAACAACACAGCTCTAAAACCTGTACTTAGGAAATATTGACTATCAAGTTGTTTTGGAACCATTCGAAACAACACAGCTCTAAAACCGGAGATAACCAGATACTGGTCTTCGATTGGTTTTGGAACCATTCGAAACAACACAGCTCTAAAACTTTTCCATCCAGTGCCAACATCCTTGTATTGTTTTGGAACCATTCGAAACAACACAGCTCTAAAACTCGTTGCTTACATTGATTTTAAAGGTTGCCGTTTTGGAACCATTCGAAACAACACAGCTCTAAAACCTCGTAGAAAATTTTTCTCACGAAATTTCGTAATCGCGCCATTCGTCTCAGCCAGACTTCAGCTCGTTAGGTTCCAATTGTTACTCTTATTATACCATATTTTCAGGGTTCAAGAAATAGTCTTGATCCATCACATACTGCGGAAAATCATAGACTTTTCGAGGTTCGACAAATAAGACTCTTAGTTGATTGAGTTGGATATACTCTATCAGATTTACTAACTCATCCTTTGATAGATAGGCGGTCGCATTGATGAAAACAAGGAGTTTCTTTTTGGAAAGATATTTAAAAACTTGAACAATTTCTAGCATCTTTTCGAAAGGTGTATCACTCAGAGTTTCAACTTTGACCCCTAGTGCATCGATCAACTCTAGAATGGTGATTTCGTCGTATTCCAAGTCCAATTCGTTTTCCAAGCACTCAAATGCCAGCAATTCTGTAATCGTAGCAACCAACTTTTCAATCATGGATTTGACTTCGGGCTTGTCATTGAGCTGATTTTCAAGATCTGCATGTATCAACTTGAGCATGGCGGGTGAGTTGAGATTGTATCCTAAGACATCCGTGATCACTAGTAACTCGGACTCTTTCAGAGCTTTTAGATTTCTATCAAACAACTTTAATTCTCTATCATCAGTGTACTGGTAGAACTGCTTGACGATAGTCGAAAAGGTAAACTGGTCTTCCAGGACTAAAAAGGTTGCATTTTCAATAGCCAATGGTTCATCCAATAATGGGAAATTAATCTTCATCTCCAGGCTCCTCTCCTAGAAAAACTAAACGTGCATCTGAGTTTGCTACGCTGGTATTTCGCTCACCATTTAAGTAAATCATGCGAGAAAACTGCTTTTCTGTAACGGTTAAGAGAGTAATGTTTCCTTTTTTAGGGTTATGAGTCTTGAGTCGTTCAATCATGGCGTTATTAGCAGAGTTGTTGAGTAAGAGCTTGCTATAGATGGAGAATTGGTGCATGATAAATCCTTCATCTATGAGGAACTTGCGAAATTTCCGATAGGCCTTGCGTTCCTCTGCGGTATCAACGGGCATATCAAACATTAATATCATACGCATATATCGATAACTCATATCCTAAACTCAGGAACTCCTTTCTCCGGTTGATTGAGAGCTTGGATGACTTTCTTAGTATAGTCACTGACGATATTGGACAGGTACATATCTTTGCCATTGTAGTGGAAGGTGTCTGAGAAAATGGTAAAAAGTTCTCGCTTGATTTTGACAAAAGAACTGCTTCGATTTTCATAGACGATTCTGTCAATAATCGGACGAAAAGGTTCCATAATATCGCTAGCTAGGTTGAATTGATTGAACTGGTTGGCATGTTTCAAACCAAACTGAGTCATGCAGCCAGACAAGACAATCTCACGCGCAAACATACTCAAAATCAAGGTGTAACCATAGTCTAAGGCAGCATTGACATCATTATCTTGTTCACGGCTAAAATCATTTCCAAACAAGGTGTTAAAATAAATCCGAGCTGCGTGCCCTTCGCGGTTACTAGGATCAAATAAATCCAACCCATGATAGAGATCGATGACGGACTGACTCTTTTCCAGAAAACCACAACTCCCTAGATAAAAAGCCTGATTGAGAATTTTTTGTGCAATGATGGTTGTCCAGATTTCCGCCTTTACATCTTCATTCCAAGCAATTTGCCGAGAGAGTTGCCGACTGGAATCGTGCCGACCGTAGTAGGGCATTAAGTATGCAGTTGGCAAGCGTTTATCATCACAAAAGATGACCAGAATATTTTCATCCACCAAACGTTTAATCAGCATGGTGGAGAGAACGATATCCGTCGTCTCCAAAAGAAGGATGTCCACCTCGGACAGGTGAATCAACTCTGTCCGAGAGGCATCTTTAAAAATCAAGTGGTTGTTCTTGTAAGAGAGCTTAGAGTGTGTATTGACAACAACGGTTCTCCATCCCATTAGTCTTCTCCTAGTTTGCTCAAGTCAATCCGAGTCTCGTAGAGACCAGTGATGGATTGGTGGATGAGGGTGGATTCTATTATTTTTTTAACCATTTTATCGCTGTCAGTGAATTGCCATCTTTTTATAGGTAATGATAACGTATCATCGAATATTATTTTTTTCTGTCCAGCATTAATATTAGTAAAAGATAAAGTGGTGATGACCCTATTCATAATATTTCTACATTCTTCAATAGTTTGGTTATTGGTTAAAATAAGCTCATCATACTGTTTTTTATTAACCAAGTCTGTTGCTAACATAAATTCTAGAAATTGATTCCAAATTGATTGTATAAGTTGTTGATTGTTTTTTAACAAGCTATCGTGCTCATTTTTATCCAAAGTGGTATATTGAGAAATCAGTTTCATTTGTTTAGTAGTGACAAAAATCTGATTTGCACGTTTCAATTCTTGATTGCTAACTATAAATCTCCTATAGGTTCCGTATTTATGTTTAAATTCCAATACAGTATACTTAACTAATTTTATTACATGTGAAACATTGTTGATTCCTAGATTTCTTAAATATAAATTAGGGTCTCTTTCAAATTCTAATTTAGTAAGCACTGGAATGCCGACCATTGTGTTTTTAATTTTATTATTTTGCTTGTATGTTACCAGAACTGAATAAGCGATTGTAGGTCTTGCATAGCCACCATATTTTTCAGGTGATAGACCAGATTTGATCGGGATTAGTTTACTTGCGTCAACTACTTTTTCCTTGGACACAATATTATTATCAAACAGACCGCCATTTTGTCCAACGGTTTGTTCTTCTGTTTTCTTCACAATATTCACCTGAGGAAAGGAAAGTACTTTTTTGATGGTTGCGAAATCTTTTTCCTTATTCCAAGCGATTTCCCCAGTATCTTTGGAGTATTCGATATTTTCTCTTTTTACGATAGTTCCGTCTGCGTAATGCACCTCTTCTTTGAAGAAGTTCAACAAGTTTGAGTAGAAGAAATATTTTTCAGTTGCTTTTTCAATGTCTTTAGGGTCTTTGGATCTTGAGATGTAGCGCTTAAGATCGTACTTTTGATAGTCACCATAGACGAATTCAGGCTCTAGTTTAGGATATTTCTTAAGGATGGCCTTAGCCACTACGGCATTTAAGTAGGCATCATGTGCATGGTGGTAGTCATTGATTTCCCGTACCTTGTATAACCTAAATTCTTTACGGAAGTTGGAAACTAGGTTGGATTTCAAAGTGATGATTTTGACGGTACGGTTCTTCTTATCCTTCTCATTCACTTCTGTATTATAGCGAGCATCTAAGATCTGAGCAACGTGTTTTGTGATTTGACGTGTTTCAACTAGTTGGCGTTTGATGAAGCCAACTTTATCTCGCTCATCTAGCCCGCCACGTTCAGCTTTGGTTAAATTATTAAATTTACGTTCTGAAATCAATTTGGAATCCAACAATTGTTGCCAAAAGGCTTTTCTTTTTTGAACGACTTCTAAACTTGGAACATTATCGGATTTCCCACGATTATCCTTTGAACTAGTCAAGACACGGTTATCAAGAGAATCATCCTTGATAAAGGCCTGTGGGATGATGTGGTCAATGTCATAGCTGCTCAGTTGGTTGATGTCGAGAGGTTTCCCAGTATACATATCCCTCCCATTTTGGAGATAGTAGAGGAAGAGACGGTCATTTTGAAGTTGAATATTATCTGTTGGATGTTCTTTTAATATATTTGAATCAAGCCCAGGTGCTAAATTTTTTAATGAATCTTCAATGCGCTTATATCTTTGTTGAGAATTCTTTTTCCCCCGGGCAGTTGTCTGATTTTCTCGTGCCATCTCAATCACAATGGACTCGGGAGCATGGCCCATAACCTTGACAAGTTCATCAACAATCTTGATACTTTGTAAAATTCCCTTTTTAATGGCAGGGCTTCCTGGGAGTTCTCGGACAACTTTCTTCACATCATCAATCTCACCAACCACTTGTGCTTTTTGGATAATTTCTTTGAAAGAAAGTCTGCCATCATGGATTAACTGCATAAAGTTACGATTGTTGTAATCGTCATCAATCAGATAATCAAGAACCGTTTTGCCAGTTTGTTTATCACAGATACCGTTAATTAGCTTAGCAGAAAGTTTCCCCCATCCAGTATAATGTCGACGAGTCAGTGCCTTGATGCCTTTTTCATCAAAGAGAGAGTCATATTGTGCAAGACGCTGCTTAATCATCTCGCGGTCTTCAAAGATAGTTAGCGTGTGGACGATGTTTTCAAGAATTGCTTCATTTTTAGCATCATCCATAAACTTCTTATCCTTGATAATTTTGAGTAAATCATGATAAGTAGAAAGACTAGCGTTAAATTGTTTTTCAATTCCTTTTAGTTCGATTCCATCGTAACCATCAACATTGTGTAGATAATGAATGATGTCTTTTTCAGTTACTTTTCTTTTCTCTTTGAATAATTGATTGACAATTTGCTTCTTCTGCCCACTATCAAGGAATTGATAGTCTCTCAATCCTTCTGCAATAAATTTCACTTTTGTTAATTCATTATAGACAGCAAATGTTTCATACAAGAGGCTGTGCTTAGGCAAAACTTTTTCCTCTGGCAGATACAAGTCATAGTTAGTCATCTTATTGATGAAGTCTTCCGCAGAGCTTGCCTTATCAACAATTTCTTCAAAATTCCAAGGTCTTATTGCTTGGTCAGAATTTCGAGTAAGCCAAGCAAAATCACGATTGCCACGAGCCAATGGGCCAACGTAGTAAGGAATACGGAAGGTCAAGATTTTTTCTATCTTTTCTTTATTGTCCTTCAGAAATGGATAATGTTCTCCTTGCCGACGGAGAATGGCATTCATTTCTTGAAGATGAATTTGATGAGGAATAGAACCATTATCAAAGGTGCGTTGTTTTCTCAAAAAATCTTCACGTTCAATTTTCTCAAGGAAATAATCTGTTCCTTCGAATTTAGAGAGAAGATTTTTGATATATTTGTAAAATGCTTCTTGTGTGGTCTTACCATCGATATATCCAGCATACCCATCTTTAGATTGGTTAGAAAAAACTTCCTCATATTTTTCTGGAAGATTGGTTTTGATGAATTGTTTTAAAACTGCCAAGTCTTTTTGGTGATTTTCATAGCGCTCAATCATAGATGCTGACAGTGGAGCCTTGGTTGAAGGATATGTGACAGTCAAAATGCCTGACAGAAGAATCGCATCATAGAGTTTTTTAGCGGCCACGAAAAGGTCTGCAAAGTCATCTCCAATTTGTCCGAGCAAGTTTTCCAAATCCTCATCATAGGTATCTTTAGAGAATTGTAGTGGAGCTTTTTCTTCTAAGTCAAAATGTTTTTTGAAATCAGCTTGATTTCCTACAATCAACTTGAGAAATTCCGAAAACAAACCAGTGGACTTTTCATCAAGAAAGAGTTTTAGAACGCGTTCTCTCTTTGCAGATTTACTAATTTTATCGGTAAAAATTGCTTCTACTTGTGCGTTTTGCCCACTAAGTGAACTTCCTTCAAAGGTGTTGTCGTAAATGCTTATAAACTCGTTAAAGATTTTTTGAATATCATTATTTTTTATATCGAAAGCTTCTTCATATAAAAAATGCCCACGGTATTTAATCATATGAGCTAATGCTAGATAGATCAAGCGCAAGTCAGCTTTTTCTTTCGAATCAGCCAGTTGCTTTCTCAAATGATAGATAGTTGGAAATTGCTTATGGTATTCTTTTTCTTCTGTCAAGGTAGCAAAAATAGGGTATTTACTTTCTCTCTTCTCCTCAGGAATTAAAAAGGAGTCATCCAATCGATGAAAGAAACTACTATCTGACTTGTTCATTTCCTCGGCGAAGATTTCTTGAAGATAACGAAGACGATTTTTTCGACGAGTATAGCGACGACGTGCAGTTCGTTTAAGGCGTCTAGCCTCAGCAGTAGTTCCCTCATCAAACAACAGAGCCCCGATGAGATTTTTCTTGATAAATCGTTTATCAGTATTGCCCAGAACTTTCATCTTTTTCGATGGGACTTTATAATCGTCAGTGATAACGCTCCATCCGACGCTGTTTGTCCCGATATCGAGTCCGATAGAGTATGGTTTATTGCTCATTTAGTCTTCTCCTTTGAGTTATACTCTTTAAGTTCTTATTAGTGAACGCTAATATATTAACTTTAACTAAATTATATATCTTTTGACTATTAAAATCAAGAAATTGTAAAACGTTTTCATTGTGTAAATTTTTAAATCGTTATAAAATGAAATGTTATTCTATTTCATATAGATTCCTTCTTGCAATTTTTTAAAGAATAGTATACAATACAATTGTTGGAACTATTCGAAACAACACAGCAAGTTAAAATAAGGCTTTGTCCGTACACAACTTGAAAAAGTGCGCACCGATTCGGTGCTTTTTATTTTATTATACTAACTCATTGTACTCCTATTTTTATAAAAAAACAAATAATATCGTAGCGCTTTCATAAAATTCGAATTCAATTCGATGGAGCTTTTAAGTGGATTAACTGAGAAATACGATTTCCTTTTGTTGGTTTATATGTTCGGGATGATAGCAATACAAAATAAAAAGAACTGGGATAATTAACTATCCTAGTTCTTTTTTATATGAACTGTTCTTCTATTCCCCCTCAGCTAACTCTTTTCCGAGTTGAATGAGGTAGTCTTTCAACTCGTCTTTGACTTGTGGGTGTTTGAGAGCGTAGTCGATGGATGTTTTCATAAAGCCAAACTTATCTCCGACATCGTAACGAGCCCCTTTGAACTCACGAGCAAATACACGTTGTGTTTTATTGAGAGTATCGATTGCATCTGTCAGCTGAATTTCATTTCCCGCACCTGGAGCTTGGTTTTCGAGGATTTGGAAAATTTCAGGAGTGAGGAGGTAGCGCCCAATGATAGCAAGGTCGCTAGGAGCATCCTCTGGAGTTGGTTTTTCAACGAAGGTTTCAACGCTGTAAAGACCGTCTTTTCCTTCACCTTGCGGAGCAATAACCCCATAAGCAGATACTTCGTCATGAGGGACAGGCATAACAGCGATAGTAGACGCGTGGGTACGCTCGTAGTCATCCATGAGTTGTTTGGTAAGTGGAATAGCCTTTTCGTCTGTGATATCCATCAAGTCATCACCAAGCATCACGACAAAGGGTTCATTTCCAACGAAAGCTTTGGCTTGCAAAACAGCATCTCCGAGACCACGTGGATGCGTTTGGCGGATAAAATGCAAGCGCATGCCGGTTGTCTCATCAACCAGCTTCAAAAGATCTGTTTTCCCTTTTTCTTTGAGGTTGTATTCCAATTCGAAGTTTGAGTCGAAGTGGTCCTCGATAGAACGTTTTGACTTACCCGTAACAACCAAAATGTCTTCGATACCAGATTTGAGGGCTTCTTCAACGATAAACTGGATAGTTGGCTTGTCTACGATTGGCAACATTTCCTTGGCCAAGGCCTTAGTTGCTGGGAGGAAACGAGTTCCCAATCCAGCGGCAGGGATGACTGCTTTTCTGACTTTTTGTTTCATAAATGTTCCTTTCTATAAAGGTCTATGACCATTCGTTTTCTGCTTTAAATTCATTGCTCATGATGTCAGTGATTGCTTCTTTGATATTGACACCTTCATAGATAACTCGGTAAATAGCCTGTGTGATTGGCATATAGACACCCAATTCCTGAGCCAGTTCGTAAGCTGCTCGAGTCGTTGAAATGCCTTCGATGACCATGCCCATATTAGCCTCAATATCTGCGAGAGATTCTCCGCGGCCAAGAGCATTACCGGCCCTCCAGTTACGAGAGTGGATAGATGTTCCTGTTACAATCAAATCACCAACTCCAGAAAGACCACTATAAGTTAGAGGATTAGCTCCAAGAGCGACACCTAGACGGGTGATTTCAGCTAAGCCACGGGCAATGATAGCCGCCTTGGCATTGTCGCCAAACCCTAGACCATGTAGTGCGCCAGCACCAACTGCGATGATATTTTTAAGAGCACCGGCGGTTTCAACCCCAATAACATCCGTATTGGTATAGAGGCGGAAGTAGTGGTTGCTAAAGAGATTTTGAACGTACTGAGCAGTTTCGAGGTCTTTAGAGGCTGCAGTGATCAGGGTAATATCCCGTACAATAGTTTCCTCAGCATGGCTCGGTCCTGAAACAACGACGATATCACTGCGAAGGTCAGCTGGAATTTCCTCTTCAAGAATAGTTGATAGACGTTTGTGGCTATCTGGTTCCAATCCTTTGGAGGCATGCATGATGACAACCTTGTGATCGAGTACCTTTGCTACTTGTTGGGCAACCAGTCTCGTTACTTTTGTTGGGACCACAAATAAAACAGCATCCACATCCCTTAGTGTTTCTTCCAAGTCATGATAGGCTTTGATCTTTTCGTCGAGTAGGATATCTTTGAAGTATCGTTTATTTGTATGCTGGTTATTGATTTCATCGATTTGGTCAGAAATATTTCCCCAAATTCGAACCTCGTGTCCATTGTCGTTTAGGACCTGCGAAAGGGCAGTCCCCCAAGAACCAGGACCCAAGACAGCGATGGTTTGTTTCTTCATTTTTTCCTCCTTGTAAGAGTTCTTCCTTTCATTCTACCATAAAAAGCCTTTTCATGCATCACCTGTATATGAAAGCGCACTAATTTATAATAAGGAGACTTCTTTGACAAGATTTCTCTTTTTTGCTAGAATAGCATCAATATGACCGAATGAGAAGGAGCTGACGCAGGATGTCGCTCCCTTTATCTATTTTATTAGGAGGAAATATGCTCATTAAAAAAATAAAAACCTATAAATGGCAGGCCTTGGCATCCCTAGTGATGACAGGCTTGATGGTTGCGAGTTCACTCTTGCAACCGCGCTATTTGCAAGAGGTGTTAGAGGCTTTGTTGGCCAGTCAACATGAGGCCATTTATAGTATTGGCGCTTGGCTGATAGGAGTAGCCCTAGTAGGTCTGGTTGCAGGTGGGGTCAATGTAACGCTTGCAGCCTATATTGCTCAAGGAGTGTCTTCGGACCTTCGGGAAGACGCCTTTCGCAAGATCCAGACTTTTTCTTATGCCAATATCGAGCAATTCAATGCCGGCAACCTTGTCGTCCGTATGACCAATGATATCAACCAAATTCAGAACGTGGTGATGATGGCTTTTCAAATTCTTTTCCGTCTTCCTCTTCTCTTTATCGGTTCCTTTATCTTGGCGGTTCACACTCTTCCGTCGCTTTGGTGGGTGATTGTCCTCATGGTGCTCCTAATCTTTGCACTCACAGCCATCATGATGGGGATGATGGGGCCGCGATTTGCTAAGTTTCAAACCCTTCTTGAACGGATCAATGCTATCGCTAAGGAAAATCTACGTGGTGTGCGCGTGGTCAAATCCTTTGTACAAGAAAAAGCACAATTTGACAAATTTACCGAGGTTTCTGATGAACTTCTCGGCCAAAATCTTTATATTGGTTATGCCTTCTCAGTTATAGAACCCGTTATGATGCTAGTTGGATATGGGGCAGTCTTCCTCTCTATCTGGTTGGTGGCTGGAATGGCTCAGTCAGATCCATCTGTTGTGGGCTCGATTGCTTCCTTTGTCAACTATCTCAGCCAGATTATCTTTACTATCATCATGGTTGGTTTTTTAGGAAATTCTGTCAGTCGTGCCATGATTTCCTTGCGTCGTATCCGCGAAATTCTAGATACCGAGCCAGCGATGACCTTTAAAGATCTCCCAGATGAAGAGTTAGAAGGAAGTCTCTCTTTTGAAAATGTGACCTTCACCTATCCCAATGACGATGAGCCTATGCTGAAGAATGTAACCTTTGAAATTGCGCCTGGTCAGATGGTCGGTGTGGTTGGGGCTACTGGAGCAGGGAAGTCCACCCTAGCTCAGTTAATTCCACGACTTTTTGATCCACAGGAGGGATCTATCAAGATTGGTGGCAAGGACATTCGAGACGTCAGCGAGGGAACCTTGCGTAAAACAGTTTCCATCGTCTTGCAACGTGCTGTTCTCTTTAGCGGGACCATTGCAGATAATCTCCGTCAAGGGAAAGGCAATGCTAGCGTGTCAGAAATGGAACGTGCAGCACGGATTGCCCAAGCCAGTGAATTTATCGGACGTATGGAAAACAAATTTGAGAGTCAGGTCGAAGAACGTGGCACCAACTTTTCTGGTGGACAAAAGCAACGGATGTCCATTGCCCGTGGGATTGTCAGCAATCCCCGGATCCTGATTTTTGACGATTCGACTTCAGCCCTAGATGCCAAGTCAGAAAGACTCGTACAGGAAGCTTTGAATAAAGACCTGAAAGGGACGACAACCATTATCATCGCTCAAAAGATCAGTTCAGTTGTCCATGCAGACAAGATTTTGGTCTTGGATCAAGGGCGCTTGATTGGAGAAGGACGGCATGCAGACTTGGTAGCTAACAATGCCATCTACCGCGAAATCTACGAAACACAAAAGGGAAAGGAGGAATAAAATGAAAACCGTTCGATTTTTCTGGAATTATTTTAAAGTTTACAAGTTCTCCTTTGCCATTGTGATTCTGATGGTTGCAGTTGCGACGATTGCCCAAGCCCTCTTTCCAGTTTTTTCAGGTCAAGCAGTGACGGAGCTCGCTAACCTAGTTCTGGCTTATCAAAATGGAACTGCCGAACTAGCCTGGCAGAGTTTATCAGCTCTGATGCTGAATCTAGCTCTGGTTGTCCTCGCCTTAGTGGTATCCAGTTTGATTTACATGACCTTGATGACCCGTGTGATTGCTGAGTCAACAAATGAGATGCGTAAGGGCCTCTTTGGCAAACTTTCTCGTTTAACGGTTTCTTTCTTTGACCGCCATCAGGATGGCGATATCCTTTCTCGCTTCACGAGTGACTTGGACAACATCCTTCAAGCCTTCAATGAAAGCCTAGTTCAGGTTATGAGCAATATTGCTCTTTACATCGGTTTGATTTTTGTCATGTTTTCAAGAAATGTGACGCTAGCCCTGATAACAGTAGCCAGCACCCCGGTGGCCTTTCTCATGTTGGTCTTCATCGTGAAAATGGCCCGCAAGTACACTAATCTCCAGCAAAAAGAGGTTGGGAAACTCAACGCCTACATGGACGAGAGTATTTCTGGACAGAAAGCTGTTATCGTACAAGGAATTCAAGACGACATCGTAGCAGGCTTTGTGGAGCAAAATGAGCGCGTGCGCAAGGCAACCTTTAAAGGGAGAATGTTCTCAGGCATCCTCTTTCCTGTTATGAATGGGATGAGCTTGGTCAATACGGCCATCGTCATTTTTGCAGGTTCGGCTGTCTTGCTGAAGGATCCAAGTATCGAAACAACGACAGCCCTAGGTTTGATTGTCATGTTTACCCAATTTTCTCAGCAGTACTACCAGCCGATTATCCAGGTGGCTGCTAGCTGGGGTAGCCTCCAGTTGGCCTTTACTGGGGCGGATCGTATCCAAGAAATGTTCGATGCAGAAGAAGAGATTCGCCCGCAAAATGCGCCTGCCTTTACGGAATTGCGAGAAAGTGTTGAAATCAGTCATATTGATTTCTCTTATGTGCCAGACAAGCCGATTTTAAAAGATGTTAGCATTTCAGCTCCTAAGGGGCAGATGATAGCAGTTGTCGGTCCGACTGGTTCAGGGAAAACGACCATCATGAATCTCATCAATCGTTTCTACGATGTGGATGCAGGCAGCATTTCTTTTGATGGCAAAGACATTCGTGACTATGACTTGGACAGCCTGCGGAGCAAGGTCGGGATTGTCCTGCAGGATTCGGTCTTGTTTAGTGGAACAATCCGAGATAATATCCGCTTTGGTGTGCCAGATGCCAGTCAGGAAATGGTCGAAGCAGCTGCCAAGGCAACTCATATTCATGACTACATCGAAAGCTTGCCTGATAAGTATGATACCCTTATTGATGATGAGCAAAATATCTTCTCGACTGGGCAGAAACAATTGATTTCCATCGCTCGGACCTTGATGACAGATCCTCAAGTCCTAATCTTAGATGAAGCGACTTCCAATGTGGATACCGTAACAGAAAGCAAGATTCAACATGCCATGGAGGCAGTTGCAGCAGGTCGAACCAGTTTTGTCATTGCCCATCGTCTCAAGACCATCCTCAATGCCGATCAGATTATTGTCCTCAAAGATGGAGAGGTTATTGAACGTGGAAATCATCACGAGTTGCTCAAACTTAGCGGTTTCTACTCAGAACTGTATCACAATCAATTTGTCTTCGAATAAAAAAGAAGTTGTCCTCGTTGGGCAGCTTTTTCTTATCCATAAAAAATACTTATCACGGTCTTTAAAAAAACATATTAGACAGGAAAGGGTTGGAGTGATAAGATAAGACTGTCGCAAGAAAATCGAAAGGAGACACATCATGGCTAGAACGGTTGTAGGAGTTGCTGCGAATCTATGTCCTGTAGATGCAGAAGGAAAAAACATTCACTCATCTGTATCCTGTAAATTTGCAGAGAGCATTCGTCAAGTCGGTGGTCTCCCTTTGGTGATTCCTGTGGGAGATGAGTCCATTGTGCGCGATTATGTGGAAATGATTGACAAACTCATCTTGACAGGTGGGCAAAATGTCCATCCCCAATTTTATGGAGAGAAAAAGACTATTGAGAGCGATGATTACAACCTTGTACGCGATGAGTTTGAACTAGCTCTCTTGAAGGAAGCGCTCCGTCAGAATAAACCAATTATGGCAATCTGTCGTGGGGTTCAGCTGGTCAATGTTGCTTTTGGCGGCACTCTCCACCAAGAAATTGAAGGCCACTGGCAAGGCTTGCCTTTTGGAACATCTCATTCTATTGAGACGGTAGAAGGGAGTGTGGTGGCTAAGTTGTTTGGAAGAGAAAGTCAGGTCAACTCAGTCCATCGTCAAAGTATCAAAGATCTGGCACCTAATTTCCGTGTGACTGCTATTGATCCAAGAGATCAGACCATCGAAGCGATTGAGTCTATCGATGAGCATCGCATTATCGGTTTACAGTGGCACCCAGAGTTTCTGGTCAATGAAGAAGACGGCAATTTAGAACTATTTGAGTATTTATTAAATGAATTGTAACGGTTAGAGACTCTAGCTGTTTTTATTCGTCCTTTCAGATTTTTTGTATTTTAGCATTTTTACGCAAACGTTTGAATTCTGATAAAAATTGGGCAAATTCAATAAAAAAGCTTGAAAAAATCGAAGGTAAGCGTTATGATAGAAAAGAAGAAATATTGGAGGAATATCATGTCACATATTAAATTTGACTATTCAAAAGTTTTGGACAAATTTGTTGCCCCACATGAAGTGGAATACATGCAATCACAAGTAACAGCAGCAGACGAATTGATCCGTAAAGGAACTGGTGCTGGTAGCGACTTTTTGGGTTGGTTAGACCTTCCTGAAAATTATGACCGTGAAGAATTCGACCGCATCTTGAAAGCTGCTGAGCAAATCAAGTCAGACAGCGATGTCTTGGTTGTAATCGGTATCGGTGGATCTTACCTTGGTGCCAAAGCAGCTATTGACTTCTTGAACCACCACTTTGCTAACTTGCAAACAAAAGAAGAACGTAAAGCTCCACAAATCCTTTACGCTGGGAACTCAATCTCATCTACTTACCTTGCTGACTTGGTAGAGTACGTAGCTGACAAAGACTTCTCAGTAAACGTGATTTCTAAATCAGGTACAACAACTGAGCCAGCTATCGCTTTCCGCGTCTTCAAAGAACTCTTGGTTAAGAAATACGGTCAAGAAGAAGCTAACAAACGTATCTACGCTACAACTGACCGCCAAAAAGGTGCTGTTAAGGTTGAAGCAGATGCCAACGGTTGGGAAACATTTGTGGTTCCAGATGATATCGGTGGACGCTTCTCAGTATTGACAGCAGTTGGATTGCTTCCAATCGCAGCATCAGGTGCAGACATCAAAGCTCTTATGGAAGGTGCTAACGCAGCTCGTAAAGACTACACTTCAAACAAACTTTCAGAAAACGAAGCATACCAATACGCAGCCGTTCGTAACATCCTTTACCGTAAAGGCTACGCTACTGAAATCTTGGTAAACTACGAACCATCACTTCAATACTTCTCAGAATGGTGGAAACAATTGGCTGGTGAATCAGAAGGGAAAGACCAAAAAGGTATCTACCCAACTTCAGCTAACTTCTCAACTGACTTGCACTCACTTGGTCAATTTATCCAAGAAGGAACTCGTATCATGTTTGAAACAGTTGTTCGTGTTGACAAACCTCGTAAAAACGTGATTATTCCTACTTTGGAAGAAGACCTTGACGGACTTGGTTACCTTCAAGGAAAAGACGTTGACTTTGTAAACAAAAAAGCGACTGACGGTGTTCTTCTTGCCCACACAGATGGTGATGTACCAAACATGTACGTGACTCTTCCAGAGCAAGACGCTTTCACTCTTGGTTATACAATCTACTTCTTCGAATTGGCTATCGCCCTTTCTGGTTACTTGAATGCTATCAACCCATTCGACCAACCAGGTGTTGAAGCTTATAAACGTAACATGTTTGCCCTTCTTGGAAAACCAGGATTTGAAGAACTGAGCAAAGAACTTAACGCACGTCTATAGATAGAAGAAAAGAGTGGTTTGCCCACTCTTTTTACTCTCTTTATTCATAGAAATTGGACTCAGCCAAGACTTGTGATATAATATAGAGAGCAAAAAGGCAGATGCCTAGAGACTTTATAGGAGAAACTATGTCAAAAGATATCCGCGTACGTTACGCACCAAGTCCAACAGGACTACTACACATCGGGAATGCCCGTACAGCATTGTTTAACTACTTGTATGCACGCCATCATGGTGGAACATTTATCATTCGTATCGAAGATACTGACCGTAAACGCCATGTCGAAGATGGGGAACGCTCACAGCTTGAAAACCTTCGCTGGTTAGGCATGGATTGGGATGAAAGCCCAGAAACACATGAAAACTACCGCCAGTCTGAGCGTTTGGACTTGTATCAAAAATACATTGACCAACTATTAGCTGAAGGAAAAGCCTACAAATCTTACGTTACAGAAGAAGAGCTGGCAGCTGAACGCGAACGCCAAGAAGCAGCTGGTGAAACACCTCGTTATATCAACGAATACCTTGGTATGAGTGAAGAGGAAAAAGCGGCTTATATCGCAGAACGTGAAGCTGCTGGTATCATACCAACAGTTCGCTTGGCGGTCAATGAGTCAGGTATCTACAAGTGGCATGATATGGTCAAAGGTGATATCGAATTTGAAGGTGGCAATATCGGTGGTGACTGGGTTATCCAAAAGAAAGATGGTTACCCAACATACAACTTTGCCGTTGTCATCGATGACCATGATATGCAAATTTCTCACGTAATCCGTGGAGACGACCACATTGCTAATACACCAAAACAGCTCATGGTTTATGAAGCACTTGGTTGGGAAGCTCCAGAGTTTGGTCACATGACTTTGATTATCAACTCTGAAACTGGGAAAAAATTGTCTAAACGTGATACCAACACCCTTCAATTTATCGAAGACTACCGTAAAAAAGGTTATTTACCAGAAGCAGTCTTTAACTTTATTGCTCTTCTTGGTTGGAACCCAGGTGGCGAAGATGAAATCTTCTCTCGTGAAGAACTCATTAAACTTTTCGATGAAAACCGCCTCAGCAAGTCTCCAGCAGCCTTTGATCAGAAGAAACTCGACTGGATGAGCAATGATTATATCAAGAATGCAGACCTAGAAACTATCTTTGAAATGGCAAAACCATTCTTAGAGGAAGTAGGCCGTTTAACTGATAAGGCTGAAAAATTAGTTGAGCTCTATAAACCACAAATGAAATCAGTAGATGAGATTATCCCATTGACAGATCTCTTCTTCTCAGATTTCCCAGAATTGACAGAAGCAGAACGCGAAGTAATGGCGGGGGAAACAGTCCCAACAGTTCTTGAAGCCTTCAAGGCAAAACTTGAAGCGATGACAGATGATGAATTTGTAACAGAAAATATCTTCCCACAAATCAAAGCTGTTCAAAAAGAAACAGGTATCAAAGGGAAAAATCTCTTCATGCCTATTCGTATCGCTGTTTCAGGTGAAATGCATGGACCAGAATTGCCAGATACGATCTTCTTGTTAGGCCGTGAAAAATCAATTCAGCATATTGAAAATATGTTAAAAGAAATCTCTAGATAAGAAGGATGTAACAATGGACATCTGGGAAAAGATGTACGAAGAAGCACAGAAACTATACAATCCACATGAAGTGTCAGACTTTGTCTATGCCAATCATGTCGTTGCTGCGGTAGAAGCAGAAGATGGTCAGATCTTCACAGGATTCTGTATGGAGGGCACTTGTGGCGTTTTTCATCTTTGTGCAGAACGAGCGGCTCTCTTCAATATGTATCAATTTTCAGGACAAACTAAAGTTAAGAAAATCCTCGCCTTTCGAGATAAACCTCCCTACGGCGAAGGATCAGGTATGCCCTGTGGCGCATGCAGAGAATTTCTCTTAGAATTGAATGCCGAAAATAAAGAAGCAGAGTTCATGATGGACTACAAAACAAGAAAAACAATCAAAGTTGCCGAGTTGATCCCATACTGGTGGGGAGAGGAACGTGCGACTAATTGGCAAGATAAATAGAAGGAGTCAGTTTAACTGGCTCTTTTCCCTAATCTTTTCAGAATTTCGATAAAGAGGAAAAAAAGATCTTGACAAAGTAGGAAAAGTAGGTATAATAGAAAGAGTTGAAAAGCTCAAGGTCCGTTGGTCAAGGGGTTAAGACACCGCCTTTTCACGGCGGTAACACGGGTTCGAATCCCGTACGGACTATGAGTGTATCACAGGTGAGAAAAAAAGTAAAAAAAGTTTCAAAAAAGTGTTGACATAGGTCAGCAGCTGTGATATACTAATATAGTTGTCGCTTGAGAGAGATTGAGTGACAAAGACCTTTGAAAACTGAACAAGACGAACCAATGTGCAGGGCACTATAACTAAGGTTATAGTACTGAACAATGAAAAAACAATAAATCTGTCAGTGACAGAAATGAGTGAGAACTCAAACTTTTAACGAGAGTTTGATCCTGGCTCAGGACGAACGCTGGCGGCGTGCCTAATACATGCAAGTAGAACGCTGAAGAGAGGAGCTTGCTCTTCTTGGATGAGTTGCGAACGGGTGAGTAACGCGTAGGTAACCTGCCTGGTAGCGGGGGATAACTATTGGAAACGATAGCTAATACCGCATAAAATGGATTATCGCATGATAATCCATTGAAAGGTGCAAATGCATCACTACCAGATGGACCTGCGTTGTATTAGCTAGTTGGTGGGGTAACGGCTCACCAAGGCGACGATACATAGCCGACCTGAGAGGGTGATCGGCCACACTGGGACTGAGACACGGCCCAGACTCCTACGGGAGGCAGCAGTAGGGAATCTTCGGCAATGGACGGAAGTCTGACCGAGCAACGCCGCGTGAGTGAAGAAGGTTTTCGGATCGTAAAGCTCTGTTGTAAGAGAAGAACGAGTGTGAGAGTGGAAAGTTCACACTGTGACGGTATCTTACCAGAAAGGGACGGCTAACTACGTGCCAGCAGCCGCGGTAATACGTAGGTCCCGAGCGTTGTCCGGATTTATTGGGCGTAAAGCGAGCGCAGGCGGTTAGATAAGTCTGAAGTTAAAGGCTGTGGCTTAACCATAGTACGCTTTGGAAACTGTTTAACTTGAGTGCAAGAGGGGAGAGTGGAATTCCATGTGTAGCGGTGAAATGCGTAGATATATGGAGGAACACCGGTGGCGAAAGCGGCTCTCTGGCTTGTAACTGACGCTGAGGCTCGAAAGCGTGGGGAGCAAACAGGATTAGATACCCTGGTAGTCCACGCCGTAAACGATGAGTGCTAGGTGTTAGACCCTTTCCGGGGTTTAGTGCCGCAGCTAACGCATTAAGCACTCCGCCTGGGGAGTACGACCGCAAGGTTGAAACTCAAAGGAATTGACGGGGGCCCGCACAAGCGGTGGAGCATGTGGTTTAATTCGAAGCAACGCGAAGAACCTTACCAGGTCTTGACATCCCTCTGACCGCTCTAGAGATAGAGTTTTCCTTCGGGACAGAGGTGACAGGTGGTGCATGGTTGTCGTCAGCTCGTGTCGTGAGATGTTGGGTTAAGTCCCGCAACGAGCGCAACCCCTATTGTTAGTTGCCATCATTTAGTTGGGCACTCTAGCGAGACTGCCGGTAATAAACCGGAGGAAGGTGGGGATGACGTCAAATCATCATGCCCCTTATGACCTGGGCTACACACGTGCTACAATGGCTGGTACAACGAGTCGCAAGCCGGTGACGGCAAGCTAATCTCTTAAAGCCAGTCTCAGTTCGGATTGTAGGCTGCAACTCGCCTACATGAAGTCGGAATCGCTAGTAATCGCGGATCAGCACGCCGCGGTGAATACGTTCCCGGGCCTTGTACACACCGCCCGTCACACCACGAGAGTTTGTAACACCCGAAGTCGGTGAGGTAACCATTTGGAGCCAGCCGCCTAAGGTGGGATAGATGATTGGGGTGAAGTCGTAACAAGGTAGCCGTATCGGAAGGTGCGGCTGGATCACCTCCTTTCTAAGGATAAGGAACTGCGCATTGGTCTTGTTTAGTCTTGAGAGGTCTTGTGGGGCCTTAGCTCAGCTGGGAGAGCGCCTGCTTTGCACGCAGGAGGTCAGCGGTTCGATCCCGCTAGGCTCCATTGGTGAGAGATCACCAAGTAATGCACATTGAAAATTGAATATCTATATCAAATAGTAACAAGAAAATAAACCGAAACGCTGTAGTATTAATAAGAGTTACTGACTGAAAGGTCAGAAAATAAGGTTAAGTTAATAAGGGCGCACGGTGGATGCCTTGGCACTAGGAGCCGAAGAAGGACGTGACAAACGACGATATGCCTTGGGTAGCTGTAAGTAAGCGATGATCCAGGGATTTCCGAATGGGGGAACCCAACAGGTACTACCTGTTACCCACATCTGTTAAGGATGTGAGGAGGAAGACGCAGTGAACTGAAACATCTAAGTAGCTGCAGGAAGAGAAAGCAAAAGCGATTGCCTTAGTAGCGGCGAGCGAAACGGCAGGAGGGCAAACCGAAGAGTTTACTC